>JBBRJB010000073.1:0-8695 GCA_038220085.1 Burkholderiales bacterium | reverse complement strand
GGCGGACGCCGAGGCGATCCGCGCCGACTACATGCCGCTGGAGGACTGCCGGGACGGCATCAGCCCGATTCGCGTCCTGCACGATGCGGTCACGCTGGCGGAGATTGCCGATATGGGTCCGATGCTGCCGATGCTGTCGGTCCTGGACGAGGCTTCGCGCGCCAGGATTGCGCCGGTAGCCCGTCGCCTGCTGGAGATCGACCGGGCACGGCCGGAACTGAAGCGCTGAACGCACGCATCGTCCCATCCGGCCTCGAGCCTCCGGCCGCAGCGCCGCCGGAGGCAACCGAGCGGGTCAATCTCGGCGACCAGCTTTACGGCGAGATCCTCGAGCGGATCATGTCGGGCGCGCTGAGCGTTGGTGACCGCCTGCCGTCGGAGAAGGAGATCAGCGAGGGATTCGGGGTGTCCCGCCCGATCGTGCGTCAGGCGCTGCTGCGCCTGAAGGCCGACGGCGTCATCACGACCCACCAGGGGCTGGGCAGCTTCGTGGTTCATCAGCCCGACCAGCGCATCCGCAAGTTCGCCCGCGCACGGGACGTGGCGTCCTTCCTGCGCTGCCACGAGGTCAGGATGGCGATCGAGGGCGATTCGGCGAGGCTGGCCGCCATCCGGCGCACCGCCGAGCAGTTGCGAAGGATCGAATCGGCGCACCAGGTGTTCCTGGAAAGCGCCCAGGCTGGCCGGATGGTCGCCGCCGAGGATCTCGCGCTCCATCGCTGCATCGCCGAGGCCAGCGGCAACGAGTTCTTCCCGCAGGCACTCGACGGCATCCTGGATTCCATGTCCGGCTTCATGCAGTTGACCCTCAACCTGACCCGGACCGCCAACCGCCAACGCGCCCAGCGGGTGCTGGATGAACATGCCGCCATCGTCGCGGCTATCCGGGACGAGGATGGCGAGCGCGCCCGCACCGCAATGCAGTTCCACCTGGGTCAAGCAAGGCAGCGACTCACCCACCGCTCCTGAGCGGCGGGCCCCTGCGCGCGTCAGGCCGGCAGGTCCGCCTGCGTGACCACCTCATGGACGAACTGCATCTTGCGCAGCGCGGGCGGGGAGAGTGCGAAAGGGTACGCGTCGTCCTGACCGAGGCTGCGACTCAGGCTGTTGGTAAGCAGGGTCAGCGGCACCCATTCGTGGACCATGCTCCGGAAATCCTCGCTCAGGTCCGCGTGCGCCGGTACCCGGTCGCTGGTCTTCTGGTCCGCGAACCCCTCGATGCGCAGCTTCCAGGATCGCGCGGTGTTCAGCAGGTCCACCATGTGCAGATAGTGCGCCCAGGTCTCGGCCCAGTCCTCCCAGGGGTGCATGGTGGCGTAACCGCTGACGAATGAGGTCTGCCAGTCGACGCTCGGCCCTTCCTCATAGTGACGCTGGAGGGCCGCCCCGTAGTCCCTGCGCTCGTCGCCGAAAAGCGCACGAAAAGGATCCAGGAAAGACGTCTCCAGTATCAGAAGGTCCCAGTAATAATGGCCGGACTCGTGACGGAAGTGGCCCAGCAGCGTCCGATAGGGTTCGTGCAACTCATGCTTGCTGCGCTCGCGCTGGACCGGGTCCGATTCCGCCGCATTGATGGTGATGACGCCGGAATCGTGGCCGGTCAGAACCGGCCGTTCGGAGTTCACCTGCTGCAGGAAGTGGAACGCCAGACCGTGCTCCGGATCCTCCTGGCGAGAACGTGCCGGCAGGCATAAGCCCAGGATGGTGTACAGCCAGGAGCGCTTCGCCGATTCGAGGTGCAGCCAGGCCGCCCGGTTCTCCAGCAGGCCCTGGTCGGGTATCGTGACCGTCAACCGGCAGGACAGGCACAGGTCGTTGGCATCGTTATCCGCCACCATCCAGTTGCACAGGCAGGCGCTGGTGCTGTTGGCACAGGGGCGCCAGAACGTCGATGCGGGCGCGTATCGCAGATGCCTGCCCGCGTCATCGATCCTGAATGCGGCCAGTTGCCGCTCCTCGGGAATGAATCCCAGCCGCGCGCCGCACTGGCCGCAGCGGTCGTTCGGGAAGTAAAGGGGGTGGGCGCAGTTTTCACAGCGAAACTGCCGCATCGGGTGCTCCTAAAGTGACTCGGACGGCATGAACCCCGGGACGTCGGTGACGCCCGGCCGGGATCGGGCCGGGTGGGTGGGGCGGGTACAGGCGAATTTCATGCCCACCCGGCGACGCACGCTCAGCTGGCCCTCAGGGCGTCGGCCATCTGCCGGGTGAGGAGATCGTCGGGATCGTTCAGCGCCATCACGATCGAGAAATGATCATGCCCATCCAGGATCTGCGCGTGCACCTGCGCATTTCCGGCGCCACTCCAGTGCCGCGCCAGTTCGGTGCTCTGGCGATGGTATTCCGGGCCTTCGTTGCCGCCCACCAGGGCCGCCCAGAAACCCTGCCGGGGTGCGGGCAGGTCCACCGGGCTGTTCCTTGCGACCTCGTCGTCAGTCAATTGCAGGCTCTGCTGCAGGTAGCAGCGGCTGATAGGCACCAGGTCGTGCAGGCCGCTGAGGGCAAATCCGCCGACCGGCCGGGCTGCCGGAGCGGCGAAAGCAGCCCAGTCCGTGGCGGCGACCATCGCCGTGAGGTGACCGCCTGCCGAATGCCCGGCCACCGCCACGCGCTGCGGATCGCCGCCGAAGCTCGCGGCATTGGCCACTACCCAGGCCGTCGCCTGGCGGCATTGCCGGACGAGTTCGTCCATCCGCACCGTCGGGATGAGGGCGTAGTTGATCACGACGGTGGTGATGCCGTGCGGCACGAAACCGTTTGCGACGAAACTGAAGTCGGCCTTGTCGAGCATCAGCCAGTAGCCGCCGTGAATGAAAACCAGGACCGGGGCGGGGGTCTCGCCGGCCGCTGCCGGGAAGATGTCGACGCGCTCGATGTCGGTGCGCCCGACCGCAACATCCAGCCGGGCGCCAGCGGCGTAGCGGTCGCGCGCGGCGGCGCTCCCGGCCTTGAAGCGCACGAGGTATTCGGGATAGGCCGGGACTTTGGCCCGATTGTCGAACTGCGCGTCGAGCGCGGCCTGGTCGTAGTCGAGAAAGAGCTTCTGGCTCATCGGGCCTTTCCTGAGGGTCGGGTTTCTGTCCGCACCGCCGCGCCGCCGCGGCGCGGCCGGCGACGATGCCGTCCGGCGCACCCGGTGGAGCGCTCATCGGGACCGCCCGGCGACGAACCATGAAGCCAATCTAGACTCGGCCGTCGATTTCAAGCGATTTATCCAAGCGATTCATCTCTTTGTCAAAGCATACGCCAGGTTCAACGCCTTCCAGCGGGATCGCCAGTTTCGCGAGTGACGCCTTCGTATTCGGCCGTCGCTACGAAGCCGGCAGGCTCGCCGGCTGGCTGCTGGCCGCCCTGGTCCTGGTGTATGCGGTCTGGTTCTTCGGCTTTGCCACGGTCCATGAAGGCCCCACGGCCTCCCTGCCGATGCGAGTGCTGGCCTCTGACCGGCCGTTTGGCGCGGTTCAGTCGATGGTCGAGCCGCTCGGCAGCCAACCGGCGCGAACGGTCAGCCGCACCGGCATCGACCGGCCGACGATCTGGATGATGGCCAGTATTCCCAAGGGCCAGCGCGGCCAGGGCAGGACCATCCACCTCACCGAGAAGAACATCGCCCATGGCGAAGCCGCGCTGTTCAACAGCAGCGGCGAGGCGGTGCAATGGTCGCACTTCGGCGTCGGCCTGACGTTGCTGGAGGCCAGTCGCGCCCTGCCCGGCTTCGCCATCGAGGTGCCTGAGGCCTGGGACAGCCGCGATGACCTCATGCTGTTGGTACGTGCCGTGCCGAGCGGGGTCACCACCCTGCTGGGCGTCGACCTCTGGGATACCAAGCGCTTCGGGGATGCGCAAGTCAAGCTGCAGCAGCGGACAGTGATGCTGATCGGCGCGCTGATGCTGCTCGCCATCTACGCGCTCGCCGCCGCACAGGCCGGCAAGGTACCGTACCTGCTGGTATTCGCCTTCTGGCTGATCGCGCGCTGCGGTTACGTCATGAGCTCCGGCGGCTTCAGTTTCTTTTCTTTCGGCGAGATCGCGGGGTCTGGGGTCGGGCTCGGGCTGAGGCAGTTCACCTTGCTGGCGTTCCCCTGCGCGACCACCTTGCTCGTCTGGTCGCTGACCCAGTCGGAGCTGCGCGGAACCTTTGCCCGCAAGCTGCTGCGCCTTGCGATGACGGTCAGCTGCGGCGCCATGGCGATCGCAGGACTCCTGCCCTTCGAAGTCTTCCAGCTGACGCTCTGGCTGACCGCGGGAATCGTGATCCTCGCCATCGCCGTCGTCGTCTACAGCGGCTTTCGGCTCATCAACAATACGTCCACCCGCTGGTACCTGGGCGGACTGCTGCTGGACGTGGCCGCCGGCATCAACGAACTGACCATTTCGATGGGATTCGACGCGGCGGTTCCCTGGCTCACCGTGCAACAGGTGTCCCTGGTGTCGGCAATGCTCACCGGGATCGCGGTCGGCTCCATGGTGGCCCAGGAGCGGGAAAAGCGCCTGCGCGCGCAGGAGGCCGCAATCGACTTCCTCGGCAAGTACGAAGCGGTCTACCAGACGGTGCCGATCGGCCTGATCTCGTTCGGTGTGGACGACAAGGCCGAGCGCTTCAACGACGGTTTCGCCCGTATGTTCGGGCTGCCGATGCCGTCGGGTCGCCCGATCGGCAGCGTCATCGACGACGCCATCCGGCACAGCCTGAACCAGGCATTTCCGATTGCACTTCGCAACCGGATTCGCGCCGAACTCGAGGAAGCCGGTGAATGCGACTTCCCCTACCGGCTCGGCGACGAACTCCAGGCGCGCTGGCTGCGCATCCTGGCTCGCGGCTCGCAGTCCTCCTTCGAGGCGAGCGTGACCGACATCACGGATCACAAGAACACCGAGCGTCGCCTGGCCCATGCGGCGGAGCATGACGCGCTGACCGGTGCGCTCAACCGCCGGGGACTCGCCCGCCGGATCGGCCGCCTGATCGAGAACGGGGACCGGATCCACGACTATTCGCTCCTGTATCTGGACCTGGACCGCTTCAAGCTGCTCAACGACCTGTTCGGCCACCAGGCCGGCGACGCGGTACTGCAGGAAGTGGTGTGCCGCCTGCAGTCCGCACTGGGCGAAGGCGTGGCGGTCGCCCGCCTCGGTGGCGACGAGTTCGCGGCCCTGCTCGATGCGGAGCGCCGGGATCGACACGAGGAACTGACGCACCGCGCCCTGCAGGCGATCGCCGGCGAAGCCTTCCAGATCCCCTCTCGCAGCTTCACCGTGACCGCGAGCGTGGGCATGTTCCGGTTTGCGCCCGGCCTGGGCCAGGAGGCGCTGATCGCCGGCGCCGATCGCGCGTGTTTCGATGCCAAGCGCAAAGGCCGCAACCAGGTCGTGATCCAGAATGACCCGAGTTCGCTGATCAAGCGCCAGATGGCGGAATTGTCGGTGCTCGCCGAACTCGGCGACACCAACTCCTTCGGCGAGTTCGAATTGACCATCCAGCCGATCATTTCGCTGAGCGATCCCCGACGCATCGGCGGCGAGGTCCTGCTGCGCCAGCGCTCGGCCGACGGCACGCTCGGATCGGCGGAAGTGCTCCTGGACGCGGCGGCGGAGCGTGGCGAGATGGCCAACGTCGATCGCTGGGTGCTGCGCCAGTCGCTGCAATGGCTCAGCCGCCACGCCGAGCGTTTCGCCTCCCTCGGTTTCCTGTCGCTGAACCTCTCCGGCGTTTCGCTCAACGACGAGGTCTTCAAGACCTTCGTGCTGGCCTTGCTGCGCAAGCATCACGCCGTAGCTCACCTGGTAGTCATCGAGATCACCGAGGCCGTGGCGATGCAGGACGTCTTCGTGATGGAGAAGTTCATCGCCCAGTTGCGCGAAACCGGCGTACGCATCGCCCTCGACGATTTCGGCAGCGGCTACAGCAGTTTTGCCTCGCTGCACGATGTCGGCGCCAGCTATCTGAAGATCGACGGCCGCTTCGTGCAGGCGCTGTCCAGCCAGGGCGCGGACACCACCATCATCCGCATGATCAACATGCTGGCCCATGAACTGGGCATGGAGTGCGTCGCCGTATCGGTGGAGGACGCCCCGACACTGTCGCTGCTGCGTCAGTTGGGCGCGGACTACGTCCAGGGCATGGCCTTGTGCCCGCCGCTGCCGCTGGTGGAGTTCGAGGCGCTGTGCGCGGGCGGCAGGTTCCAACATTCGCCGGAGGTGCAGCAGGCGTTCGCCGAAGGGCTCGAGAGCGCCAAGGCGCTCATCACTCTCGCGCGCGTCCCCGCGGCCAGCCTCAGCGCCCCGCAGCGGGCGACGAGGGAGAGCCCTCCGGTGCCGGTGGCTTGAACTTCCATCGCTGCCAGGCGGCCAGGACCGCCCGGGGATAGCTGTCCCGCCCGCGACTGCCGTTGTAGCGGCCGAGCGCCAGGAACAGGTTGCCGCCCTCCAGATCAAGGTAGTGACGCAGGATCACGCAGCCGTAGCGGATATTGGTGACCATGTCGAAGAGCGCGGCCGGGTCGCCGTCGCCGATGATTCGCGTCCAGAACGGCATCACCTGCATGTAGCCGCGGGCGCCGGCGGACGAGACTGCATAGCGCCGGAACCCGCTCTCCACCTGGATCAGCCCGAGCACCAGTTCCGGCTCGAGGCCCGCACGCTGGGCCTCATAGCGCACCGTATGAAGAAATTCGCGCCGGTCGGCATAGTTCGGGTGGTGTCGCAGCGGCAGCTTGTCGGCCATCGCCGTCAGCCAGGCCACTTTGTACTCCAGCGACTCCCACAGCGGCTGCGGCTCGCCGCGCTCGGCGATCGCCGCCGACAACGCGACCTTGACCGCAGCGGATAATTCCTCGTATTGCTGTGCGCCGGCAAGACCAGGCGCAGGATCGAGCGCGAGGATTGCGCCCGCGACGAATCCCGCCAGCAGGCGCCGCCGGTGCCGCGCGTTGGCGCCGACCGCCGGGCAGCGCGCGCCGATCGGCCTCATTCGCCGGCCGGTCAACCGCCTTTCAGGCGGCCGGCGACGGCGGCCACGGCAGTCGTCAGCGGCAGCTTCTCGGTGACCAGGCCGCGCCGCGCCGTCAGTTCCACCATCCCCTCCTTGAGGCCCCGGTCACCCACAGTCAGGCGCAGCGGCACGCCGATCAGCTCCCAGTCCGCGAACATGACGCCGGGCCGCTCGCCGCGGTCGTCCAGGATCGCATCGATGCCTGCCTCGTCGAGTTGGCTCAGCAGTTGCCCGGCCGCGGCACGAACGGCCTCCGACCGGTCCATTCCCATCGGGCATATCACCACCTCGAAAGGCGCAATCGCCGCAGGCCAGATGATGCCCTTGTCGTCATGGTTCTGTTCGATCGCCGCGCCGAGCAGCCGCGTGACCCCGATCCCGTAGCAGCCCATCTCCATCGGTTTGGACTGGCCGTCCTCGTCGATGAAGCTGGCGTTCATCGCAGCTGAATACTTCGTCCCCAGGTAGAACACGTGCCCGACTTCGATGCCCCGCTGGATCGCCAGGCGGCCGGTGCCGTCCGGCGCCGGGTCACCGGCCACGACATTGCGGATGTCGGCCGTCATCAGCACGCCCACCTCACCTTCCGGCGCCGGGGCGGGCAGGTCGCGTCCCCAGTTCATGCCGGTGAAGTGAAAGTCGTCCTGGTTGGCGCCACAAATGAAGTCGCTCATGGCGGCGACCGTGCGGTCGGCCACGATGCGCACCGGCTTGCGTAGTCCCAGCGGGCCGAGGTAGCCCGGCGGGCAGCCGAAGTGATCGACGATCTCCGCTTCAGTGGCGAAACGAAAGCCCTTCAGGCCCGGCACCTTCGCGGCCTTGATCTCGTTGAGCGAGTGATCGCCGCGCACCAGCAGCAGCCAGATCGTCGGCGCCGCCTGGGTTCCATCGGCATTGAGCGCATCGGTGGCGAGCACCAGCGACTTGACGCTGGTGTCGAGCGGCACGCCCAGGAACTGTGCGACGTCCTCGCAGCGTGCCTGGCCTGGCGTCGCGGTCTTCTCGAGCGACTGGCGCGCCGGCGCGCGCTGAGCAATGAGGGACACCGCTTCGGCAAGTTCGACGTTGGCGGCATAGCTGGAATCGGCGCAGTAGGCAATCGCGTCCTCCCCGGTATCCGCGATCACCTGGAACTCGTGGCTTGCCGACCCCCCGATGGCGCCGGTATCTGCCGCGACCGCGCGATAGGTCAGGCCCATCCGGTCGAAAATCCGGACATAGGCGTCGTACATCAGGCGGTAACTGCGCAACGCCCCATCCGGATCGCGATCGAAGGAGTAGGCGTCCTTCATGGTGAATTCGCGCCCACGCATCACACCGAACCGTGGCCGCCGCTCGTCACGGAACTTGGTCTGGATATGGTAGAAATTCTTCGGCATCTGCCGATAGCTCTTGATGTCCTGACGAACGATGTCGGTGATGACCTCCTCCGAGGTCGGCTGGATGATGAAGTCCCGATCGTGCCGGTCCTTCACCCTCATCAATTCAGGGCCATAGGCCTCCCAACGCCCCGATTCAATCCAGAGTTCGGCCGGTTGCACCACCGGCATCAGCAGTTCGATCGCTCCCGCGCGGTTCATCTCCTCCCGGATGATCGCCTCGATCCGGCGGATGACCCGCAAGCCCAGGGGCATGTAGGTATAGATGCCGCCAGCCAGTTTCTTGATCATGCTGGCGCGGGTCATCAGCCGGTGGCTGACGATCTCG
>JBBRJB010000072.1:0-8853 GCA_038220085.1 Burkholderiales bacterium | reverse complement strand
GTCTGCCGAAATCGGCGACAATGCGGTCTTTAGCGGCATTTACTGCGTAAGCAGCATGAGCAAACAGAATAAAATACCGACGGTCCTGGGGTCCCTGGACGCGACCGACCTCAAGATCCTCGCAGCCCTGCAGCGGGACGGTTCGCTCAGCAATGTCGAACTCGCCCGCCTGGTTCACCTCTCCCCCTCCCCCTGCCTGGCGCGCGTCAAGGTCCTGCGCCAGTCCGGCGTGATCCGCCGCTACGTGGCGCTGGTCGACCCCGAGGCGATCGGACTCGGCGTCTCGGTCTTCATCTCGATCAGCCTGCGCGAACAGAGTACCGCCGCGCTGGCCGAATTCGAGCGCAGGATCGAGGCCTGCGACGAAGTCATGGAGTGCTACCTCATGACCGGGGATGCCGATTACCTCCTGCGCGTCGTCGTGTCCGACATCCGCGCCCTCGAGCGATTCATTCTCGACCGCCTATCGCCCATCCCCGGCGTCGAAAAAATCCGCTCCAGCTTCACCCTCAAGCAGGTCCGCTACAAAACCGAGCTGCCGTTGCCCTGAGTCAAGCCGAAGGAGCCCGCCGCCGGGCCGCCCCAAGGCGGGCTCGCATCCCCCACGGGGGGATCGCGCGCAGCGCAAGGGGGCGTGAGAACGCCGCCGGGCCGCCCCAAGGCGGGCTCGCATCCCCGCAACGCCGCCCGGCCGTTCATAGCGGCAAGCCGCCCGTTCAGCCGCCCCGCATGCGCCGACCCGCGCCCTGCCCGCCGGATCGAGTCAAACTCCATCTGCGAAAAGAGGTCACCGAAGGGTCCAGAGGGAAAACCGTGTCCGTGAATACCGCGTATCCAGCCAAGACCGAACGAACCGACAAGGGCGAGCCCGTCGTTCTGCCCGGGCTGGCGCGCGCCCTGGTGCAGCACCAGATCCTGCGCATCGACCAGGCGGTTGCGCTGCACCAGAAGGTTCAGGGCGCGGACAACGGCTCCTTCATCGACGAGTTGATTTCCAGCAATACGATCACCGCGGCCAAGCTCGCACGGTTCCTGTCCGAAACCTTCGGCATGCCGATGATGGATCTCCTGGCGCTGGACGTTTCAGTTCTGCCCACCGATCTGATCGACCGCAAGCTGCTCGCCGAGACCCACATCGTGCCGCTGGTCAAGCGCGCCAACCGGCTCTCGGTGCTGCTGTCGGATCCGACCGACCACGCCGCCATCGACCGGGTCAAGTTCCAGCAGCAGTCCTCGATCGATGCCGTCGTCGTCGAACACGACAAGCTGCGCAAGCTCCTGGACAAGCTGGGCCAGAGTGCCGCCGACAAGCTCTCGGACATGGTCGGGGATGCGCTCGAGATCGAGATGACCGCCGAGGACCCGGTGGCCACGCCCGAAGACAGCTCCGAAGTCGACGACGCGCCGGTCGTCAAGTTCCTGCAGAAAATTCTGATGGATGCGATCCAGGCGGGCGCCTCGGACATCCATTTCGAGCCGTATGAGAAGTTCTACCGGATACGTCTGCGCATCGACGGCGAACTGCGTGAGTTCGCCCAGCCGCCGCTGGCGATCAAGGAAAAGCTCGCTTCGCGCATCAAGGTGATCTCGCGCCTCGACATCTCTGAGAAGCGGATCCCGCAGGACGGCCGGATGAAGCTGGTGATTTCCAGCAACCGGGCCATCGATTTCCGGGTCTCGACCCTGCCGACCCTGTTCGGCGAAAAGATCGTGATGCGTATCCTGGACCCGTCGTCCGCCCGCCTCGGCATCGAAGCCCTCGGCTACGAACCCGAACAGAAGGCGGTGCTGGTCGATGCGATCGCCCGCCCCTACGGCATGGTGCTGGTGACCGGACCGACCGGCTCGGGCAAGACCGTGTCGCTCTACACCTGCCTGAACATCCTGAATCAGCCGGGCGTGAACATCGCCACGGCCGAGGATCCGGCGGAGATCAACCTGCCGGGCATCAATCAGGTCAACGTCAACGACAAGGCCGGTCTGACCTTCGCTGCGGCGCTGAAATCGTTCCTGCGCCAGGATCCGGACATCATCATGGTGGGCGAGATCCGCGATCTCGAAACCGCGGACATCTCGATCAAGGCAGCACAGACCGGCCACATGGTCATGTCGACTCTGCACACCAACGACGCGCCGACAACGCTGACCCGATTGATGAACATGGGCGTGGCGCCCTTCAACATCGCCTCCTCGGTGATTCTGATCACCGCGCAGCGGCTGGTGCGGCGCCTGTGCACCTGCAAGCAGGAAGGCCCTCTCGACGAGGAGGCGCTGGCGGCGGCCGGCTTTGCCGAAGCCGAACTCGACGGCAGCTGGAAGCCGATGCGCGCGGTCGGGTGCGAGCGCTGCAACGGGTCCGGATTCAAGGGCCGGGTCGGTGTCTACCAGGTCATGCCGATCACCGAGGAGATCCAGCGGATCATCCTGAACAACGGCAACGCCATGGAGATCGCCGCGCAGGCCAAGAAGGAGGGCGTGAAGGATCTGCGCGCATCCGGCCTGCTGAAGGTCAAGCAGGGGCTGACCACGATCGAGGAAGTGCTCGGCGCCACCAATGAATAATCGAAGCAGCGAGGGCAGGAGAATGCACTCGCCCGCCACCCCCCGTCCCACCACGCGCCGGCCGGCGCATCAGCACGCGCGCCGCGCGTAGTACGCAAGCGGAGTCGACATGGTTGCCAAAGCACTACCTCCGGGCCAGCGGCCCAAGGTCAAGGAATTCACCTACGCCTGGGAAGGTCGCGACCGCGCCGGCAAGACCCTGCGGGGAGAGACGCGGGCCAGCGGCGAGACCATCGTCATCAGTGCCTTGCGCCGGCAGGGCATCGTCGTCACCAAGATCAAGAAGCAGCGCTACAAGGCCCGGCGCGGCAAGATCAAGGACGCGGACATCTCGCTTTTCACCCGTCAGCTCGCCACGATGATGAAGGCCGGAGTCCCGCTGCTGCAGGCCTTCGACATCGTCGCCAAGGGCACCGACAACGGCGCGGTGGCAAAGCTGTTCACTGACATCAAGGGCGACGTCGAGACCGGAACCTCGTTGTCCCGCGCCTTTCGCAAGTATCCGCTCTACTTCGACAGCCTCTACTGCAACCTGGTGGGCGCCGGCGAACAGGCGGGTATTCTCGATGACCTGCTCGACCGCCTGGCCACCTACAAGGAGAAAATGGAGGCGATCAAGGGCAAGATCAAGTCGGCCCTGTTCTATCCGATTTCCGTGCTGGTCGTGGCCTTCGTGGTGGTCGCGGTGATCATGCTTTTCGTCGTGCCGGCCTTCAAGAGCGTCTTCGAGAGCTTCGGCGCGGATCTGCCGGGGCCGACCCTGGTGGTCATGGCCATCTCCGATATCTTCGTGACCTACTGGTACCTGATCTTCGGCACCATCGGGCTCACCTGCTACTTCTTCATGCAGGCCTGGCGGCGCTCGCCGCGAATGCAGATGGTCATGGACCGCGCCCTGCTGAGGGCGCCGATCTTCGGGTCGGTGATCCGCAAGGCGACCGTGGCCCGCTGGTTGCGGACCTTGTCGACCATGTTCGCCGCAGGCGTGCCGCTGGTCGAAGCGCTCGACTCGGTCGGCGGCGCATCGGGCAACCACGTCTACATGGTGGCGACAAAGAAGATACAACAGGAAGTGTCGACCGGGACAAACCTGACCGTCTCAATGCAGAATGCCAATGTGTTTCCGAACATGGTGTTGCAGATGGCATCGATCGGTGAGGAATCCGGCTCGCTCGACTCGATGCTGGGCAAGGCGGCGGACATCTACGAGCGTGAAGTCGACGATGCGGTTGACAGCCTTGCCTCCCTGATGGAGCCGCTGATCATGGTCGTGCTGGGTACCATCATCGGCGGTCTGGTGGTGGCGATGTATCTGCCGATCTTCAAGCTCGGCCAGGTCGTTTAGCACCCCCGGGCCGGACAACACAACACGTTCACAGGAGCAGGCTTGGCGGGAGTGGATTCCTACTACTGGGTGACACCCGCCCTGACACTCGCCTGCGCCGGCCTCTTCGGGCTGATGGTCGGCAGCTTCCTCAACGTCGTCATCCACCGCCTGCCGCTGATGATGCAGGCACAATGGGAAGCGGAGGCGGCTGAGTTCGAAGCCGCCCGCAGGGCCACCCCGGAGCACGCCGGCAAAGACGCCGCCCTGGTTGCGGCTGCCGAGGCGCCCGATCCGGGCCAGGACGCGAAGGCCTTCAACCTGCTCACGCCGCGCTCACGCTGCCCGGCGTGCGGGCACCAGATCACCGCACTCGAGAACATCCCGGTGCTATCCTGGCTGTGGCTGCGCGGCCGGTGCTCGGCCTGCGAATCGCCCATTCCCGTACGCTATCCGCTCATCGAGGTCATGGCCGGGCTGCTCGCCTTCGCCTCGATCGCGCAGTTCGGGCTGACATTGCAGGGCGCTGCCGCGGTAGCACTGTGCCTGACGCTGATCACCCTCGCCTTCATCGACCTCGACACTCAGTTGCTGCCCGACGACATCACGCTGCCGCTGCTGTGGGCCGGCCTGCTGCTCAACCTGGTCGGCGGCTTCGTGCCTTTACGGGACGCGGTGATCGGCGCAGTGGCCGGCTACCTGCTGCTGTGGAGCATCTACTGGCTGTTCAGGCTGATCACCGGCAAGGAAGGCATGGGCTACGGCGACTTCAAGCTGCTGGCCGCGCTGGGCGCCTGGTTCGGCTGGCAGGCGATCCCCGCCGTCATCCTGCTGGCCTCGGTGGTCGGGGCGATCGTCGGCGTCGGCCTGATGGTGCTCGCGAAGCACGGGCGCGACGTGCCGATCCCTTTCGGACCCTATCTCGCCGGCGCCGGGGCGCTGACGCTGTTCTTCGGTCCCCCTCTGTTGTCCCTCTACGGCCTGGCCTACTAGCAGGCCGAGCAGGCCTGGCGCGGCCGATCGCGGGCCTGGCCCGGGATCGGTGCGACAATCGCTCCCGAAGGACATCGGAGCAATCGATTGAGTGCAACTTCCAGGCAGCCGCAGGACCCGGCAGCCGGCTCCGGACCGACCCTCTTCCGGGTCGGCCTGACCGGGGGTATCGGCAGCGGCAAGAGCACGGTTGCCGACCGGTTCGTCGGTTGCGGCGCGGTGCTGGTGGACACCGATGTCATCGCGCATCGGCTGACGGCGCCGGGCGGCCCGGCCATCGAGGCCATCCGCCGGCAATTCGGAGACGACCTGATCGCCGCCGACGGCAGCATGGCCCGCGCGGCGATGCGCGCCCATGTCTTCGCGAATCCGCAGGCCCGCAAGACGCTGGAGTCGATCCTGCACCCGAAGATCAGGGCTGACTCGCAGCGCGAGATCTTGGCTGCCGAGGCCGCCGGCGCCGTCTATGTCCTGCTCGCCATTCCCCTGCTGGTGGAGTCGGGCGCGCCCGGCAACCGGGTGGACCGGGTGCTGGTCGTGGATTGCCCCGTCGAGGTGCAGATCCGGCGCGTGATGGCGCGCTCCGGGCTCTCCCGCGAAGCGGTCGAGGCCATCATCGCAGCGCAGGCCAGCCGCCAGCAGAGGCTCGATGCAGCCGACGACGTCATCGACAACAGCGGCGATGTCGAGCGTCTGGACCCGCAGGTCTCACGCCTGCATCGCGAGTACCTCGCGCTCGCCGCATCGCGACGGGCGGGCGGGGCAGGCTCCGGCACGCAGGGTTTATCATAGGCCGAACCATAGTCCAGACGATCTGATGATCACGTACGCACACCCGTTCAACGAAAGAATTCGCGGCCTGCTCAGGCTCGAAGAACTGTTCCGGCGCTTCGAGCGGTTTGCGGCGCGCACCGATGCAATCGACCATCACATCGCCCTCACTACGCTGTTCGAGATCCTCGAGGTTTCGTCGCGGGCCGACGTCAAGTCCGACCTGCTTCAGGAACTGGAGCGCCAGCGCCAGACCTTGCTGGCGTTCAAGGACAACCCCAGCGTGTCGCTCGATGCGCTGGAACACATCCTGGGCGAGATCGAGGAAGCGTCCGGCCAGCTGCAGACATCCCCCGCCAAGACCGGCAACCACCTGCGGGACAACGAGTGGCTGATGAGCGTGCGCAGCCGCTCCATCATTCCCGGTTGCAGCTTCCAGGTCGACCTGCCCTACTACTACGCCTGGCAGCAGAGCAGCGCAGAAACCCGTCAGCGCGACATCTTCGACTGGGCGCAGCCGTTTCGTCCGCTGCACGACTGCCTGAACATCGTGCTGCGACTGCTGCGGGAATCGGCGCAGCGAAGCAAGGTGTCCACGCAGGCCGGTACCTACCAGCAGCAACTCGGCGGCAAGACCTATCACCTGGCTCAGATCAGGATCGACGAGAAGCTGGGCGCGGTCCCGGAATTCTCGGCGAACAAGTACATGCTGTGGATCCGGTTCGGGCGGGTCGACCGGGAGTTCAAGACCCGTCCCTTCGAGGGCAACGTCGAATTCGACTTGAGCCTGTGCAACCTCTGAGTTCACGCGAGTCCCCATGAGTTCCCGCGAACCGCCCATGGTCACCTGCCCCGGCTGCGGGGATGTCGCCCCCTACAACTTCCGCAACCGCTGGCGGCCGTTCTGCTCGGAACGCTGCAAGATGGTCGATCTCGGCACCTGGGCCAGCGACGGCTATGTCGTCGTCGGCAAGACCCTCGAAGCCGACGACGACCTGATCGATCCCGACACCGGCAGGCCGCGCGGCACGCCCGGAGCCATCGGCAGCAACTGAGGTCAGCCGCGCCAGGCGGCGCGCTGCAATGCCACGCCGTGGGCGCCTCGCCGCATCGCTTCGTCGAGGTCGGCGGCGCCAAGGCCGCCCAGGGCGTACACCGGGATCGGCGTCGCCGCGATCGCGCGCTCGAAATCCGGCCAACCGAGGGGAGTCGCGTGCGGATGGCTGGCGGTCGCCAGAACCGGCCCGAATACCGCAAGGTCGACGGCACGCCTGCCGGCCAGTTCGAGATCCGAGCCGTGGTGGCACGACGCCGCTACCAGCGGCAGTCTCTGGCGCCAGTCGGCGCTCGACCCGGTCCGCAGGTCCTCTTCGGTGAGGTGCACACCTCCGCCGGTCTCGTCGGCGGCCAGGTGCCAGTAACGGCGATCGTGCCTGCTGCTGACCAGCAACCGCACGCCCGCCGACCGGCATAGCGCCGCCACCGGGTCGAACAGGGCCGCGAACTGCGCCGCCGGCATGCCCGGTTCGCGCAACTGCAGCAGCTTCGGTGAATCCGGGCCCTCCTGCAAGCGGCCGGCGAGCCGATCCAGGAAGGCCGCCACGCCCGACTCGCCGGCATTGGAGATCGCGTAGCGCGGCGGCAAGCCGAGCCAGGCGATCGGCGCAGTCGCCGCCGGCAGCAGCGGGGCCACGTCGATCGCGTCGGGAGCACGCCAGACGAAGGCCTGCCCCTCGCGCGAACGCACCTGGCCATCCCATCGCACCACCCGCCGGAAATGAAGACGGACGTGGGCATGGGCGTAAACGTGCTCTCGAACCACCCAGGCGCGCGACTGCAGGACCCGGATGCCCAGTTCCTCATCGAGTTCGCGCGCGAGCGCCTGGGCCGCGTCCTCCCCGGCTTCGAACTTTCCGCCCGGAAACTCCCACCAGCCGGCGTAAGGCTTGCCCGCCAGCCGCTGGCCGATCAGCACCGCGCCGTCGGCGCGAAAGACGACGCCGACCGCCACCTCGGTCACCGGTCGCGACGCCGCCGCCCCGGAGTCCCCGGAGTCCCCGGGATTCCCGGGATTCCCGGGCTCCGGCGGGCTGCCTGCGCCTGATTCAGCCACGCCCGCCGCGCCGGCTGACGTGATGGCCCGCCCAGTCGCGGGCGAACTGCCAGGCCACCCGACCGGAGCGCGAACCCCGCTCGAGCGCCCAGCGCAGGGCATCGCCGCGTGCCCGGTCGACGTCCTTCGGCGTCGCGCCGAAGAAGGCGAGCCAGTGACCGACCACCGCCAGGTAGTCGTCCTGCCGGAACGGGTAGAACGCCACCCAGAGGCCGAAGCGCTCCGACAGCGAGATCTTCTCCTCCGAGGTCTCGCCCGGATGTATTTCGCCGTCCTCCTGGTACTTCGCCTGAAGGTTCTCGCTCATCATCTCCGGCATCAGGTGGCGCCGGTTCGAGGTTGCGTAGACCAGGACGTTATCGGACTGGCCCGCGACCGAGCCATCGAGCACCGTCTTCAATGCCTTGTAGCCGCCCTCGCCCTGTTCGAAGGACAGGTCATCGCAATAAACGATGAATCGTTCCGGCCGCGATCCCACCATCTCCACCAGATCGGGCAGGTCGACCAGGTCGTCCTTGTCCACTTCGATCAGGCGCAGGCCGTCGCCATGGAATTCATTGAGGCAGGCCTTGATCAGCGAGGACTTGCCGGTGCCGCGCGCGCCGGTCAGGAGGACGTTGTTGGCGGGACGGCGCTTGACGAACTGGCGCGTGTTCTGCTCGACCAGGCGCTTCTGCTCGTCGATGTTCTGCAGGTCACTGAGCTTGAGCGCCGCCGGGCGGCTGACCGGAACCAGGTCGGCGCTGCTGCCGAACGCCGTCTTGCGCCGACGCCAGCGAAACGCGACCGCATCGGCCCAGTCCGGCTCCTTTGGCAGCGGCAGCAAACGGTCCACCCTGCCAAGCAAAGGCTCGATCTGGTCCAGGAGCGCCTCGAGACGGCTGGACAGGCGGGAAATGTCATTCGGCATCGGGCATTCTCAGGAACGGTAATCGGCGTTGATCGATACGTAGTCGTGCGACAGGTCGCAGGTCCAGACGGTGGTCGCGGCTTCTCCCCGGTTCAGCACCAGGCGCACCCCGATCTCGTCCTGCTTCATCACCCGCTGGCCATCCTCCTCGCGATAGTCCGGGTGCCGTCCACCGGCCGT
>JBBRJB010000071.1:0-8888 GCA_038220085.1 Burkholderiales bacterium | reverse complement strand
ACATCGCCTGGTTCGAGGAACCGGTGGTGCCGGAGGATATCGACGGCTACGCCGAGGTCAGGCAGGCGCTGTCGATCCCGATCGCGGGCGGCGAGGCATCGTTCAGCCGCTATGGCTTTCGCGACATGCTGCTGCGCCGGTGCGTGGACATCCTGCAGCCGGACGTGGCGGCCGCCGGCGGCATCTCGGAATGCAAGAAGATCTTCGACATGGCCAGCGCATTCGGCGTGCGCTGCAACCCGCACGTCTGGGGCACCGGCATCTCGATCGCCGCTTCCCTGCAGTTGCTGGCGGTCGTGCCCTCGGTTCCGCCCGGGTTGTTCCCGGTGGCGCCGATGCTGGAATTCGACTGCACCGACCATCCGATCCGCCAGGCTGTCCTGACCGAGCCGCTCGAACCCCGTGCTGGTGAAATCGCGATCCCTACCCGGCCGGGCCTGGGCATCGAGATCGACCGGGCGACCTTGTGCCGTTTCGCAGTTACGGAAGGCTAGCGCCCGAACGAAAGGAGGCTTCGAGGCCTATCGGCTGGAAGCCATCGGTCAAAGTGCAGGCCGCTGTTCCCATAGCGGGTGGGCGGCGGCCTGAGACGGCTCGACCCGTATCGCGAGCACGCCCAAGTGCCGGCCGATGTGACGCAGCAGTCCCGACAGGAAGATCAGGATGCCAGTCATTTCCATCGTCTCCTCCACGAGCACGAACAGCGCATAGGTGAAGTTGTCGAGACCGTTCTTCTCCACGAACATGGCTTCAGGCATCTCCACGCCAACCGCGCCACCGACGAACAACGCCGCCCCGCCAAGTGTTGCCTTGCGCATGTCCGGTGGCAAGTAGGCAAATACGAACCGCGCGTAGCTGAAGGCGACCCCCACCACCAGGATCGACGCCGGGATAACCCAGGCCCAGTAGAACAGGCCTCTGGTCAGCCCGGGCGCGATCTCGCGAAGCGGACGGATCGTCATCTCGTGGATCTCGGCCATCTCGTCGGCCGCCATCGCGAAGAAGATCAATGCGAGAAACAACCAGTGACGGGCGTAGAGATTGCTGCTCTGGCGCCGGATCTTCAGTCCCACCATGAAAAGAAGCAGTGACACGAACAGCAGCTGGCATGCCGAGAAGAAGGTCGGCAGGTTGGCCTCCACCCCCATGTCGAATAACCGTACCAGGCCGTAGAACTCCGGTATCCCCAGGTGGTACTTCACCGACTGGAACACCAGGTGCGCCAGAGCCAGCGTAACGATCACCAGACCGAACGTCGCCGTGATCCATCCGGCATGCAAGCCGACCGCTCCGTCGGTCGAAAGACTGTCATCGAGTTGTGTCAGGTTCGCCATACGCGGCGATTATGCAAGGCACCCGCCTGCCCCGCCCCGAAAAGCAGCGAAAGTATGAGAAATAGCAACGCGGTGGGCTCCCTCACACCGCGACTGGCCTTTGCTGTTTGTCGCTCAGGCGAGTTCGATCAGCACCGGCTGGTGGTCGGAGGCCTGCGACTCGCCATCGACCTGCACCCGCCGCACCCGCGTCGCCAGGTCCGAGGTGACATAGATGAAATCGCAGGCATAGGAGGCCGGCCACTGGACGCGATCGTATACGCCGTTGGTATGCTGACGGGCAACGCGAGGATGGGGGATGGTCCAACTGTCTTGAAGACGGGGCGCGCCCTCTGCAATCGGCGCCTGGAGCCGCTGGTGCAGCGGATCTTCGGGCTGGAAGTTGAAATCGCCGGTCAGGATCGCCGCGGAAGGCTGCGGATACCAGTGAAACGAGCTGCCGGTGCTGTTGCGCCCCGGCGTGCCGCGTGCGCCGCCCGCCGCCGCATCGAACGCGGCCTGCTCGCATGATTGAGCTTTGATCCGGCGGATGCTTTCCACTTGTGCGGCACGCTCGCGCGCGGAAAAGTACTCGAAGTGCGTGGTCATCACCCGGAGATCACCCGACGGCGACCGGATCACCGCATCCAGCAGCAACCGCGGCATGCCCGGCTTGCTGCCGGCATCCGCAAGCCACGGCAGCGCGTGCCGCAGCACCCTCAGCACCGGCAGGACTCAGTCCGGCAGCCAGGCACGCGGCAGCAGTCGCCGGACCTCGCGCCGCGCGAAGCGGTCGTCGATCAGATAGAGAACACCCCGGTCCCGGGGACTGCGGATCACCCGGCCGCCCGCCTGCACCACCTTGCGCAGCCCGGGATAGAGATAGGCATAGTCGTAACCGGCGCCGAAGCTCGCCTGCAGTCGGCGGCGCAACTGCTCGTTGACCGGATTGACTTGTGGCAGCCCGAGGGTGACGATGAATGCCCCCAGCAGCCGATCACCAGGCAGGTCGATACCTTCGGCGAACGAGCCGCCGAGCACCGCGAACGCCACTGCAGGCTCGGCGGCATCGAATCGCGCGAGGAAGGCGGCCTGCTCCGCTTCTTTCATGCCGCGGGTCTGCTCACGCAACGGAACGTCGGGATGGCCTGCTGCCAACCGCCCGGCGACGCCGGCCAGGTAATCGAAGCTGCTGAAGAATGCGAGATAGTGACCCGGCCGCTCGCGGAACTGGCCGGCGATCAGGTCGGCGATCGGCGTCATCGAGGCATGCCGATCCCGATAGCGGGTCGACAGCCGGCCGATCACTCGAACCTCGAGTTGCCGCGCATCGAACGGCGAGGCTACGTCGACCCAGCCCGCATCGGCGGGAATGCCCAGCATGTCGGTGTAGAAGTGCCTCGGCCCGAAAGTGGCCGAGAACAGTACCGACGACGCCGAAGCGGCGAGGCGCTGCCCCACGAACCTGGCCGGCACGACGTTCCTCAGGCACAGCGTCGACAGCGGCCGCAGTTTGCCGAGCGGTGGATGCCTGCTGATGTCGAAGACGAAGCGGTCGTCGAACAGGTCCGCAACCCGGAGGAAATGGAGAGCATCGAAGTAAAAGCGAAGCAGTTCGCCGGTGTCCGGTGCGGGATCGGCCCCGAGATGGTCCGATATGGCCGACGTCGCCTCGCGCAGGCAGGCGAGCAGCCGCGACGGCAGGCGATCGCAGGCGCGGTAGTCGTCGACCTGCTCGCAGTTGAGGCCGAGCCAGGCGCGTCCCAGCCGCGCCAGCGGTGTCTTCAGCGCGGCCGGCACCAGGCGCCGCAGCGCGCGCAGACGGCGTTCATCCAGCTCCGCGGAGTACATCCCGCGGGCACGGTCCACCAGATTGTGGGCTTCATCGACCAGGACACCGACCCGCCACTGGTTCGCGATCGTCAGGCCGTGAAGCAAGGCGTTCAGGTCGAAGAAGTAGTTGTAGTCGCCGACGATGACATCCGACCAGCGGGCCAGTTCGAGGCCCAGGTAGTACGGACAGATACCGTGCGCCAGCGCCAGCGCCCGGACGGCAGGCCGGTCCAGCAGGTCCAGGCCGCAGACCGGGCCCGCGCCGGACATGGCCAGGGCGGCGCGGCGAGCGTCCGGCAGGACGTCATGGAAGTTCCGGGCAAGCGGACAGGAAGCGCCATGGCAGGCCTTGTCGGGGTGCTCGCAGGCCTTCTCCCGCGCAACCAGTTCCAGCACCCGCAACGGCAGCCGGCGCGAGTCGACGCCGGCACCGGCGTCTCTGCCCGAACGGGCCTGCGCGCCAATCGATGCCAGCGCGTTCAATGCCAGGCGACGACCGGAGCTCTTCGCCGACAGGAAGAAGATCTTGTCGAGGCCGCTCACCGGCGCGGCCTTGAGCATCGGAAAGAGCGTCGCGATGGTCTTGCCGATGCCGGTCGGGGCCTGCGCCATCAGGCAACGATCCCGCCGGCCCGCTTTGTAGACCGACTCCGCAAGCAGCCGCTGCCCGCTTCGAAACTCGCCATGCGGAAATCGCAGGCAGGTCAAAGCAGCGTCGCGCCGCAGGCGATGCGCCAGCTCGTGGCGGGCCCAGTCGAGAAAACGCCCGCACTGGTCGAGGAAACCGGCCCGCAGTTCCGCGGCCGAGTGGCGCTGCACCAGCAACGTTTCCACGCCGGTGGCGATGTCGAGGTAAACCAGGGCAACATTCAGTTCCGTCAGGGCCAGCTTGCTGCAAAGCAGCCACCCGTAGACCCTGGCCTGCGCCCAATGGAGATGGCGGTGATTGGCGGGCATCGCGTCGAGATCGCCGCGATGGGTCTTGATCTCCTCGATCTGCTGCAGTCGGGGATCGAAGCCGTCCGCGCGCCCGCGCACGTCCAGCTGGTCGTGGCTGCCCTCGAGGCTGATCTCGGTCTGGTAATGCGCCGGGCGGCGGGATGCGACCAGGGCATGGCCGGCCATGCCTTCCTGCGCGGTCGGACCCGGGTTGAAGCGCCGGTCCAGGTCGCCCTCACGGGCAGTGAAGTCGCACAGGGTCCGCACCGCCACGACATAGCGGCCAGCGCCTGCTGCTGTATGCATGAACAGTATATTAGCACTGCGCCCGCGTGCGTCGGGCGTGTCTTACGGGCTATAGTTGCGCCACTGCAGTCGAGCGGGGAGCCGCAATGAGAAACGACCCATGCAACGCCCGGGATCAGGGAAGGCTCTTATGACGACCAGGACTTACCACATCGCCTGCATTCCCGGGGATGGCATCGGCAAGGAGGTCATACCGGCCGGCCAGACCGTCCTGGAAGCGCTCGCGGCAGCCATGCGCAGCCGATCCGACAGCTTCGATTTCCGGTTCACGCCCTTTGATTGGGGGGGTGATTACTATCGCCGCACCGGACTGATGATGCCCGCCGACGGGCTCGACCAGATCCGGAACATGGACGCGATCCTGTTCGGCTCCGCCGGTGACCCGGATATTCCGGACCACATCACGCTCTGGGGTCTGCGCCTGAAGATCTGCCAGGGCTTCGACCAGTACGCCAACGTCCGGCCGACCCGGATCCTGCCCGGCATCGACGGGCCGCTCAAGCGCTGCCGCCCGCAGGACCTGGATTGGGTCATCGTACGTGAGAACTCCGAGGGCGAATACGCCGGCGTCGGCGGCCGCGTGCACCAGGGGCATCCGACGGAAGCCGCCACCGACGTGTCGATGATGACGCGCGCGGGAGTCGAACGCATCATGCGCTTCGCCTTCGGGCTGGCACGGACACGGCCGCGCAAGCAGTTGACGGTCATCACCAAATCGAATGCCCAGCGCCACGCGATGGTGATGTGGGACGAGATCGCGCTGTCGGTCAGCCGGGAGTTTCCGGATGTCAAGTGGGACAAGGAACTCGTGGATGCGGCAACTGCGCGCATGGTCAACCGCCCTGCTTCCCTGGACACCCTGGTTGCCACCAACCTGCATGCGGACATCCTCAGCGACCTGGCCGCCGCGCTCGCAGGCAGCCTCGGCATCGCACCGACCGGGAACATCGACCCCGAACGCCGTTATCCGTCGATGTTCGAGCCGATTCACGGCTCCGCGTTCGACATCATGGGCAAGGGCCTGGCCAATCCGATCGGCACGTTCTGGTCCTGCGTGATGATGCTGGAACACCTGGGCGAGACGGCGGCAGCCGCCGTGCTCATGGAAGCGATCGAGGACGTGACGGCGCAGCGCGATCTTCATCCCCGCGACCTCGGCGGCACCGCGACCACGGCGGACGTGACGCGCGCGGTCTGCGAGCGGATCGGCTTGCACCTGCGGGTGCCGGCAAAGGCCTGAGGCGCGCCGCGGTGCCAGGGGCTGACCCGTTGACGCCGATCGTCCTCATCGGCCGCTTCGCCCCCGGCGAAGAGCAACTCTGGCTCGCTGCGCTGCGTCGCGCGATGCCCGAGGAAGGGCTGATGTCCTGCGAGGAGGTGGACGACCCCGCGGCGGTCGAACTCGCGATCGTCGCCAATCCCGATCCGGATGTCATGCGCCGTTTCCCGGCGCTCCGGTGGGTGCAGAGCCTGTGGGCAGGCGTGGAGCGGCTGGTGGCCGAGCCCGCCTTCGACCGCCTGCCGATCGTACGCATGGTCGATCCGGAACTGGCTCGCACCATGGCCGAAGCAGTACTGGCATGGACGCTCTACCTGCATCGCGATATGCCAGCGTACCTGGCACAGCAACGCGAGCGCCAGTGGCTGCAATTGCCGTATGTCGCGCCGGCGGCCAGGCGTATCGGGATCCTGGGATTGGGAGTCCTCGGACAGGCGGCGGCCGGCACGCTGCTTGCGGCCGGTTTCCCGGTCCAGGGCTGGCGCAGGGCCGCCCGCGGGGCAGGCGCGCATGATGCCGGCAGCGCCGCTGCGGACCGGGCGGCGGTGTTCAGCGGCGACGACGAGCTAACCGCCATGGTCCGGCAGACCGACCTGCTGATCTGCCTGCTGCCGCTCACGCAGCACACCCGCCATCGGATCGATGCCAGGCTGCTCGGCCTGCTGCCGCGAGGCGCCAGCCTGATCAATTTCGGGCGCGGCCCGGTCGTTCATACGCCGTCGCTGGTCGACGCGCTCGACAGCGGTCACCTCGCCCACGCGGTCCTGGACGTCTTCGACGAGGAACCGCTGCCGTCCACCAGCGCTCTCTGGCATCACCCCGGCATCACGGTGCTGCCGCACATTTCCGCCGACACGGACCCGCAGACCGCGTCGCGGATCGTCGCCGGAAACGTCCGGCACTGGCGCGCAACCGGCCGGATCCCGCCGACCGTGGACCGACAGCGGGGCTACTGACCGGCGGCGTTGTCGGACCGGCGCCGGGGCTGTCGTCCATCCGGCTTACGTCCGCCGCTGCGGGTGCAGATTGACATGCGGTGATCTCGATGCAACGATTCAATCCAACTCCCAGGGGAAGGCCATGACAGTCAGGGTGCTGGTGGTGGATGACCATCCGATGATGCGCGGCGCCTTGCGTACCGCCCTGGAAACTCTTACGGAGGACGTCGCCGTGACCCTGGCGGGATCCCTGCAGGAGGCTTTTCGCCAGATATCGGCGCAACCGCAGCCGGACCTGGTCTTGCTGGACCTGAACCTGCCCGACGCCTGCGGAACCGCCACCATCGGCGCCTTTCGCAGCCGGGCGCCAGCCACCCGCGTGATTGCGGTCTCGGGAATCCAGGACGAGGCCACCGTGCAGTCCTGCCTGGCGGCTGGGGCGATCGGGTTCATTCCCAAGAGCTACAACCTCGATCAACTGCTGCAGACGATCCGTCGGGCGCTAACCGGCGCCACGGCGTTTCCGGACTTCAGCCAGCGAGGCCGACTCGCCCCAGGCGGATCGGGCGAAGTGCACGACGTGTCCTCGCCGGCTGCCGCCTCGGCAGCGCCGCGGCCTGGGTTCAGCCCCGCGCATCGACTGCCGCCAACGAGGGAATACAGCGACGGCCGGCACCTCGGGCTCACCGAGCGCCAGCGGGGTGTGCTGCGGCTGATGCTGCTGGGATTGCCCAACAAGGCGATCTGCCGGGAGTTGGACCTGGCCGAGGGAACGGTCAAGGTCCACGTCAGCGCAGTATTGCGCGCGCTCGGCGTCGCCACCCGGGCGCAGGTGGTGGTAGCGGCCACCCGCAGCGGCATCCGCGCCGAGGAAATGCACTGACATCCCTCCGTGGCACGGTTCATTTCAGTTGACGGGGTTATCCCCGGTTGAACTGTCCTGTGGGTAGGCTATTCTTGCGCCTTAGCCCGTCGGTGGAAGTGATCCCACGGCACAGGATTCGAGGGGCTGGAGGAGACCAGAATAAACGGTGCGGCAATCGACCGCATCAACTTTCGCCGGCGGTGGTGGGGCGGTGGTCAGGACGATACGGCGTCAGTCGCAGACTCGCCTGACCCCCTGCCCCGTTACCACTACGTCGGCACCGGATCAGCCTGGCGTGGCCGATGAAGTTCAGCAGGATCAGTAGCCCGTCATCGATCGATCGTTAGCGTGCCCACAACGCCACCCTGCCGGTCGGCGCCGGGTGCCAGCCCCGCAGGCTGAAAAGGTTCCGGCAGCGGCACGTATCCTGCGGGGGACCGATGCTTATCCACGCGATCGATCAGGAGATCGATCACCGCCTGGCGGCACGGATCCATGGCATCCATCGCGAATTTTCGCCCGAAGAATTGCTCGCTGCCCGCCAGCGTCGGCAGATCGGCTGCCTCGAAGGTGCGCGGGTGTGCACCGGTGAACCGGTTCACCAGGTGGTTCGACGGCGCGATTCCGAAGCTGGAATTGCCGAGCAGGGTTGGAAAGAGGACCTCGTCGCAGACCTTGAGGTCCATCAGGTACGGCACACTGGGATTTCGCTCTTCCTGCCGGACCAGGTATTCGCACACGTCGCGACGCAGACAGAACCAGAGACTGCCGATATACGGTGTCATGTCGCCGTGGAACGGATGGCTGTCCAGCAGACCCACGCGCGCCGCCACGTGTATCTGCTTGCCGAGCCATTGCATCGGGGTCAATTCGGCGCTGGGCGCGAGGCGTTCGTGAATCCCAAGGTTCGACTGCTGGATCGTCACCGGGCTCTCGCCGAAATACCAGCGCCGCGACCGCCTCAGCAGGCGGGCGGCCAGCTTCTGGCTTCGGCAGAACACCCGATGGCCGTGGCTCATCAGGGCGCGCTCGTCGGTATCGAGGTTGACCAGGTCGGCCAGGATGGGGGACCGAGCCCGCGCCAGGTGCGATTTCAGCGCCGATACCGGCTGCAGGGGCAGGCATGATCCGCTCAGCAACTGAAAGTAGTCGAAGTTCGAGGACGCCAGCGCCGTCCGGATCAGGTGAAGAATCGCGCGCGCGAGGCTGGGCTCTCCCCAGCCGGTCCGGATGAAATCCGGGATCAGCCGGACGCCCTCACGTGCCACCTCGAATGCCGGCTGCTGCGAATAGTCGTGGTGGACGAAAATGGAGTCGCGCTGGCCGAGGCTATCCACCAGTTGCGTGACGACCTCCTGCGGCTCTCGTGCCGTGAGAACCCCAAATGCCATGTCCATCAGATGCGTCCTTGCAGG
>JBBRJB010000070.1:0-8895 GCA_038220085.1 Burkholderiales bacterium | reverse complement strand
GGCAAACTCAATGCCCTCCTGCAGGCGCCCTTCACGCTGCACGATTACATGATCAAGGCGATCAGGCGGGAGACCGAAGCCGCCAAGGCGGGCAGGAAAGCCTACATCGCCGCGAAGATGAACGCCCTGCTGGAAGAGAGCGTCATCGACGCGCTCTATGTCGCGAGTCAGGCCGGGGTGAAGATCGATCTGGTAGTGCGCGGCGTCTGCGCGTTGCGCCCCGGCATCGAGGGCCTGTCGCACAACATCCGCGTGCTATCGGTAATCGGCCGGTTCCTTGAACACAGCCGCATCTACTACTTCTGGGCCGGCGGCGACGAGGAAGTCTGGCTCGGATCTGCCGACTGGATGAATCGCAATTTCTTTCGGCGCGTGGAGGTGGCATTCCCGGTGCGCAACAGGAAGCTGAAGCAGCGCGTCATCGACGAAGGCTTCCGGGTCTACCTGCGGCCGGAAGCGACCGTCTGGGAGATGGACGCGGCCGGCGGCTACACGCTGAGCGGCCCGGTGCTTTCGCCGGAACGGGATCCGCAGATGGTGTTGCTCCGCAAGCTGGCCGGCAAGCAGACCTGAGCGCCGAGGGCGCAGTACAATCGCCTCATGGCCGCGGGAATGGACAGCAGGTACCTGAAGGACTTGCAGCATGTGCTGGAAGCCGAGGCCGCCCTTGCGCGCAACGGAGTCGACCTGCTGGCGGATCCGGAGTATCGGGCGCTGCGGGAACTGTTCATCGACGGCGAGCTCACGGTGGAGGAATTCGTCATCCGCGTGGAGGGGCTGGCGGCGATCCGTCCGGAAGAAGACGAGGCGGCCGATGACGAAGCCGGCGAGTCCGCGGCTGCCGCCGGTCTGGACGATGAAGCGGATGATGAACTGGACGATCTTCAGGATTTGCAGGTCTTGAAGGACCTGCGGGACCTGGACGGATTCGACGATTCCGATCCGGTCACCGACGACCCTGATCGCTGATCGCTGATCGCCGGTGTCCCCGCGGCCCGCGGGGGAGTCAGCCGCCTGTGCCCAGCATGCACACCGCCCGCACGATGAAAGTGTTCGGGTTGTTGGCGTCGATGCGCAACCGCTGGGTGGAGAACTGCGACAGCGAGGTCAGCGGCGTGGGAGCCCGCGTCAGTGAATAGCTGCCGCCGCTTTCCTCGGTGCCTTCGCCTCGAAGCGAGGTCGCCGGCGCGATCGGCGCGCCTTCGCACAACACGGCGATCTCCTGGATCCTGGCCTTGGCTCCTGCGCGCGTGATTTCGCGTGTGCGAGCCAGGTAGTAGGTCAGGTTTTCCAGCGGCTGAGGCTGGACGCTGTTGCGATCCACGTAGATGACCCGCTGGTCGTTGTACTTGGCGCCGGGAGGACTTTCAAAGACCGCTACCCAGTCGACCTTGCCGCTCGCGCGGGTGGTTTCCGTCGGCGCCGGGGCTTCGTTGCCGCGGGGCCTTTGCGCAGCCTGCGTGCTCGGGCGCTCGGCAGAGTTGGATCCGGGGGCCGGGCCCACCGGGCCGGAGTCAGCCCAGGGGTCGCTGCTCTCGGTCGTGGCGCAACCGGACAGCAGCAGCATGCCGAAGAGCGAAGTACCTAGAAGAGTCGTGATTGCTGAGCGCGTCCATTGCATCGATCGAGTCGCCACTTTCGGGGAGAAGAAGGGTATCGTAACGCGCCGGGTCACGGTGTCAAAATCGCTTCATCGACGCCCTGCTGCCTCACGACGCACTGCTGCCTCACGACGCACTGCGCTGATCGCCTTCAGGATTGCTTCGCTGGTCGCCGGCGCCTCCAGCGCCGGATCGATCGCCTGACCGCCGACGGCCGCGATCGCATCGCGGATCGCGAAGAACACCGAGAAGGGAAGCAACAGCGGTGGCTCGCCGACCGCCTTGCTGCGGTGGATGCTGTCTTCGCGGTTGTGTTCTTCGAACATGCGCACATTGAAGACCGGCGGGCAATCGTTGGCAGTGGGGATCTTGTAGGTGCTGGGCGCATGCGTGGACAACTTGCCGGACTGCGGATGCCACACCAGTTCCTCCATCGTCAACCAGCCCATGCCCTGGATGAATGCGCCCTCGATCTGACCGATGTCCACGGCGGGATTCAATGATTTGCCGGCGTCCTGCAACAGGTCGGCGCGCAGCAGCTTGCATTCGCCGGTCAGGGTGTCGATCACCACCTCGCTGACGCCTGCGCCGTAGGCGAAGTAATAAAACGGATGGCCTTTCATGGTGTCGCGGTCCCAGCTGAGGCCGGGCGTCGCGTAAAAGCCGTCCGACCAGAGTTGCACCCGTTCGGTGTAGGCGGCTGCAACCAGCGCACAGAAGTCCAGGGTCGTGCCGTTGACCTGCACCTGGTCGTTGGCGAAGCGGACATCCGTGGCCTCGCCGCCGTAAAGCCCGGCCGCGCAGACAGCGAGCCGCTCGCGGATCTGGCGCGCCGCGTCCTGTGCGGCCTTGCCGTTGAGGTCGGCACCGGTGGAAGCGGCGGTGGCTGATGTGTTGGCCACCTTCTGCGTATCGGTGGCGGTGACGCGTACGCTGTCGAAGCCCACGCCAAGTTCATGGGCCACTACCTGCGCGACCTTGGTGTTCAGGCCCTGGCCCATCTCCGTGCCACCGTGGTTCACCAGGATGGAACCGTCGCTGTATACATGCACCAGTGCGCCGGCCTGGTTGAAATGCCTGACGTTGAATGAGATTCCGAACTTGTGCGGCACCAGCGCGATGCCGCGCTTGAGCACGGGGCTGGCTTCGTTGAAACGGGCGATCGCCGCGCGCCGCGCCCGGTAGTCGCTGTCGGCTTCGAGCTTTGCGGTCAGCTCGTGAATGATGTTGTCCGACACCACCTGGCCGTACGGCGTCACGTTGCGCTCGTCCCGTCCATAGAAGTTGGCGCGGCGCACGTCCAACGGGTCCTTGCCGAGCCGGCGCGCGATCGAATCGAGGATGTTCTCTATCGCTATCGCGCCCTGCGGGCCGCCGAAGCCCCGGAAGGCGGTATTGGACTGGGTATTGGTCATTGCCGAATAGCCGTGTGCGGCGATATCCGGCAGCCAGTAGGCATTGTCGACATGGCAGAGGGCTCTGGTCATCACCGGGCCGGAGAGATCCGCGGAATGCCCCGCGCGCGAGACCAGGGTGACATCGGCGCCGAGTACGTGGCCCTCGTCGTCGAAGCCGACGTCATAGTCGTACCAGAAGCAGTGGCGTCGGCCGGTAATCATGAAATCGTCATCGCGGTCGAGGCGGATCTTGACCGGTCTTGCCAGCCGCGCAGCCGCCACCGCCGCGACGCAAGCGAACAGCCCGGACTGCGATTCCTTGCCGCCGAAGCCGCCGCCCATGCGTCGGCAGACCACCTGAACCTGGTGCGAGAGGCGACCGAGCACATTGGCCACCAGATGCTGCATCTCGGTCGGATGCTGGGTGGAACAATGCACCAGCATGTCGCCGTCCTCGCGGGGAATGGCGTAGCTGATCTGCCCCTCCAGGTAGAACTGCTCCTGGCCGCCCACATAGAAAGTATCACGCAGCCGATGCGGCGCGGCCGCGATTGCCGCCGCTGCGCCGCCTTCCTGCGTGCTGCGGACCAGGTGCATCGGGGGCAGCACATACTGCCCCTTGGCATGGGCATCCTGCGGCGTGAAGACCGGCGGCAGGGGATCGATCGTCAGAACATCGGCGGCGCAGGCGGCGGCCCGGCGCGCCGCATCGCGCGTGGCGGCGATCACGGCGAACACCGGCTGGCCGACATAGCGCACGGTTTCGCGCGCAAGCACCGGATCGTCGTGGACGATGGCGCCGCAGTCGTTGACCCCGGGGATGTCGTCGGCGGTGAGCACGGCGAGGACGCCGGGCAGCGCACCGATCGCGGCGAGGTCGATGGACTGCAGGCGGCCATGCGCCACCGGCGACAAACCCAGCGCGGCATGGACCGTGCCGTCCAGCTCCGGCAGGTCATCGACATAGGCGGCCGCGCCGGCCACATGCAGGTGGGCCGACTCATGCGGCCGGCTCACGCCGACGCGGACACCGGCGGCGACGGCGGCCGACTCCAGCACCTCGTCCAGCCGGCTCGCGGTGTTGCGCCGATAGTCCGGGAAGGCGTCGGGCGCCAGCAACCGGTCTTCCCGGAGCAGCTCGTCGATCAAGGGCTTGTTCATGTCAATCGTCCGAGGTCAGGTCGTGGGGCATCACGCTCCAGACGCTGGTCGCGTGCGACGGCAGGGGGTCGGCGCTGCGGGTCTCCAGCCAGAACCGCTGCAGCAGGTTCTGCGCCACCTCCAGGCGATAGGCGCTGCTCGCGCGCATGTCGGTCAGTGGCGTGAAATCCAGGGCCAGGGCATCCTTGGCAAGCGCTATCGATTCCTGCGACCAGGGCCTGTCGGCCAGCATGGCCTCCGTTTGCGTCGCATGCCTGACGATGGCCGCCATACCGCCGAAGACCAGTCGGACCGATTCAACGGTGTCGCCTTGCAATGCAATGGCGAATGCGGCGCAGACGGCGGAGATGTCGGAATCGTAGCGTTTGCTGATCTTGTACGCCCGCAGGTGGCGGGCAGGTTCGGCGGCGGCGCCGGGTGCGGGACTTGCAGCGGTCCCCGGGGCGCTGTCAGGGGCGGGCAGCGGCACCAGCATCCGCTGCAGGAACTCGCCGTCCGCCAGCTGGTTCTTCATGTAATCGAGGTAGAAATCCTTGAGCGCCAGACGTCGCGTGGCTGTGCCTTTGCGCAGTTCCACCAGGGCATCGAGTGCCATCAGCACCGGGGCGGAGTCACCGATGGGCGAGCCGTTGGCGATGTTGCCGCCCATCGTGCCCATGTTGCGGATTGGCGGCGACGCGAATCGAAGCCAGACATCGGTCAGGCCCTCGAAGCGGCAGGCGAGTGCGCGCCACGCCGCTTCCAGCGAGGCCGCCGCGCCGATGCAGAGATGGCCGTCACGTTCTTCGATGCGGGTCAGTTCCGGGACGTTGCCGAGGTGGATCAGGTCGCCGGTGTCGCGAAACTGCTTGTTCACCCAGAGACCGACGTCGGTGCCGCCGGCCAGCAGCCGGGCGGCCGGCTTTCTCTCGACCAGTGCTGCCAGCTCCGCCAAGTCCGACGGCGAGTGAAAATGGTCGATGCGGCCGACGGCTTCCGGCAGGTGCACGGCCGCTGCACTGTAATCGAATCCGCCGTCCTGCTGCAGGTCAGCCAGTGCCTGCACGACCGGGATCGCGTCCAGCGGGACGGCCGGCAAGTCGAACATGCGCTGGCCGGCGTCGAGAATCGACCGATAGCCGGTGCACCGGCACAGGTTGCCGGACAATTCGTCCGCCAGTTGCTGGCGGGTCGGGCGGCCGGCAGCAGCGCCGCCCGGACGCTGGAGGTGACGCTCGTACAGGTTCCACAGCGACATCACGAAACCGGGCGTGCAGAATCCGCACTGGGAACCGTGGCAATCCACCATCGCCTGCTGGACCGGGTGGAGACTGCCGCCTGCGATGGTGCAGAGGTCCTCGACGGTGAACAAGGCGCGACCGTTGAGCGTGGGAAGGAACTGGATGCAGGCATTTGCGGACCGCAGCCGCAGGCGGGGGGATCCGCCCGGCGGGCTTTCGAGTTCGCCGACCACCACCGTGCAGGCCCCGCAGTCGCCCTCGTTGCAGCCTTCCTTGGTGCCGGTGCAACGGGCATCTTCCCGCAGCCAATCCAGCACCGTGCGTGTCGGGTGCGCCGCGCTGACCTGGACCGTCCTGCCCCGATGAAAAAAGCGAATCGGTTGCGTGTTCATGCGTGCCTGGCTGGTGCTCGTCTGCCCGGGGTCTGGACGAAAAACGATCCTGGCCCGAAACTGAGGAGTGATTGCCCAGTATACCCAGTCACACTCCCCCGATGCCGCGCCCGGCGATGAATGATGAGAGCGACGATGAAGGATGACCGCGACGATGAGCGATGACAGGGACCATGAGCGACGATGACCGCATGACACGCCTGGCCCTGCGCGGCGACCTGCTGGATTTCACGGACATGCCCGCCTGGGGAGAGACCGATTCGCCCGCGGTCCGCTACCGATCCGACCACTGGCTGCTAATGCAGGCGGGGCGGATCGTCGGCGTCCAGCCAGGCCCGCAGCGGCCGGACCGGACGTGGCGGCAGGTCGACCACCGGGGTAAGCTGCTGCTGCCGGGCTTCATCGATACCCATGTGCACAGCCCGCAGCTCGATGTGATTGCGAGCCACGGTGCGGCGCTGCTGGAGTGGCTGAACAACTATACGTTTCCCGCGGAGATGCGTTTTGCGGATCCGGCCGAAGCGCAGGCGGGTGCAGTCCGCTTCCTGGACGCACTGCTGGCCCACGGCACGACCAGCGCGGTGGTGTTCCCGACTGTCCACAAGATCAGCGTGCAGACCCTGTTTACCGCGGCAGCGGAGCGCGGCATGCGACTGATTGCCGGCAAGGTGCTGATGGATCGGCATGCCCCGCCGGCCTTGCGTGACGACGTGGCGCAGGCGGAACGGGATTGTGTCGACCTCATCAGCCGCTGGCACGGCAAGGACCGCCTATCCTATGCGGTGACGGTGCGGTTCGCCCCCAGCAGCAGCCCGGCGCAGCTGGCGATGGCCGGCCGCTTGTGCGCCGACATTCCCGGTCTCTACATGCAGACCCATGTCGCGGAGAATCGCGACGAGGTCAAGCTCGCGCGCGATCTGTTCCCGCAGGCGCGCAGCTACCTCGACGTCTACGAGCGCGCGGGCCTGCTGAACCCGCGCAGCGTACTGGCGCACGGCATCTGGCTCGACGACGAGGACCGGGCATTGCTGCGCGCGCGCGGTGCGCAGATCGCGCACAGCCCTTCCTCCAACCTGTTCCTCGGCAGCGGCCTGTTCGACTGGCCGGCGGCGCTCGCAGCCGGCGTTGCGGTTTCCATCGCCAGCGACGTCGGCGGTGGCAGCAGCTTGTCGATGATCCGCACCATGGCCGATGCCTATCGTGTCCAGGCGATGGCCGGGCAGGGGCTGACAGCCTGGAAGGCGTTGCACGCGGTCACCCTGGGCAGCGCCCGGGCGCTCGGCCTCGACCAGGAGATCGGGACGTTCTCGCCCGGCAGCATGGCCGACGTCTGTGTCTGGGACTGGGCCTGCGGCGCCGTTGCCGAGCGTCGAATGTCACTGGCGCGCGACTTGCACGAGCGCCTGTTCGCATGGATGATGCTGGCCGACGAACGCAACCTCGAAGTAGCCTATGTGGCCGGAGTGCCGCGTTACCAGCGGCGCCGATGAACCGGACATTCAAACTCGCCGCCGGCAGCGTCGTTGTCGGCCTGCTGGTCCTGGCGCTCAAGTATGTTGCTTATCGCCTGACCGGCAGTGTCGCGCTGTTCGCGGATGCGCTCGAAAGCATCGTCAACGTCGTTGCCGCGACGGCGGCGCTGATCGCAGTCCGGGTCAGCGCCAGGCCGGCCGACGCCGGCCATCCCTTCGGGCATGCGAAGGCGGAATACTTCTCGGCGGTGCTGGAGGGCGTCCTCATCGTGATCGCGGCCCTGAGCATTCTGCACGAGGCGTGGCAAGCGCTGCAGGGCCCGATCGTGCTGCATGCGGCCACGGAGGGCCTGCTGGTCAATGCGGTTGCGACGGTGCTCAACGGGGTCTGGGCGGCGGTGCTCCTGCGCAAGGGGCGTCGCTGGCGCTCGGTGGCGCTGATCGCCGATGGCCGGCACCTGCTGGCCGATGTCTACACCTCGGTGGGCGTGCTGCTCGGCTTCGGCCTGGCGACGCTCACCGGCTGGCACATCCTGGACCCGCTGGTTGCCGCGCTGGTGGCATTGAACATCATCCGTACCGGCGGTGCGGTGATCCGCGAGTCGGTGGACGGCCTGATGGATGCCGCGCCGGCACCGGAAGTGGTCGCGCGGATCAGGGAGGTGGTCATGGGGGCGGCGACCGGCGCATCGGGCATTCACGACCTGCGCACCCGCCATGCAGGACACAATACCTTCATCGAGTTCCGGCTTACCGTGAGCGGCCGGATGACGGTGAGCGAATCACACGCCATCTGCGACCGGATCGAGGACGCGCTGGAGGCGGCGATCGATGGCGCCCGGGTGACGATCCACGTGGAGCCGGACGGGCACTGGTGACGCACCGGGAGGCCGGTTCAATAGGACTTCGGCAGGCCCAGCACCTTCTCCGCAACGAAGCACAGGATCAGCTGTGGTGATGCCCTCGCGGTCTTTCTTCAGCCAGTACTCGTCGTCGAATGCGGCGCAGGTTTCTTCGACGGCCGCGCGGATGGCGAGCTGGTTTTCACTCGGGTCGAAATCCATCGTCCCTCTTCGCCATGCGATCGATCGGCAGTGTGTTGCCCGGGTATCGTATATTAGTCATTGCACCGCGACGGGTTCGACCACGGGACCCATACTCCGACAGGCTTCTTAGTAGACATCATGTTCGCTTCAATCATGCGGTCCTCACGAACCGGGTGTGCTGCCCGATGAGCGCGATGCCGCTGGACGGACTGTGGGTGCTGGACCTGTCCAAGGTACTGGCCGGGCCTTTGTGCGCTCAATACCTCGGGGACATGGGCGCGCCTTCTGTGCCGTGGCCGGCTTGCATGACATCGTCGACGACGAGCGCTTTCGCACCAATGCCGCTCGCGTCGACAATCGCGCGCAGACGGTTGCGCTGGTCAGGCGCGCGTTGTCGCTGCGCAGTCGGGACCAGTGGATTGCCGATCTCGGCGCCGCCGGCATCCCGTGCTCGCCGCTGCATACGCTGGGCGAACTCGTGGCCCATCCGCACACGCGGGCGAGCGGCATGGTGTTCGACTATGACGATCCGTGTCGCGGGCCGATGCACGCCGTGGCGCAGCCACTGCGGTTCGACGGCGCCAGGCCGGCGCTGCGCCGGCCGCC
>JBBRJB010000069.1:0-8933 GCA_038220085.1 Burkholderiales bacterium | reverse complement strand
ACCACCGCCTTGCGTACGGCCGCGATGTCTGCATTGGCTGCGCGTCATCTTGCGCGCCCCGATAGCCGAACGATGGCGCTGATCGGCAACGGTGCACAGAGCGAGTTCCAGGCGCTGGCTTTCCATCATCTGCTCGGCATCACGTCGCTGCGCCTTTACGACACCGATCCGCGGGCAAGCCGCAAGCTCGTCGCGAACCTCGCCGGCTCCGGCATTGAAATCGTGATGTGCGAATCGGCGGCGCAGGCGTGCGAGGGCGCGGACGTCGTCACCACTGTCACCGCCGACACCTCTCATGCCGCGATCATCACAGCGTCCATGCTGGCACCGGGCGTACATCTCAACGCCGTCGGAGGCGACAGCCCGGGCAAGACCGAGCTGGCGCTCGAGGTGGTTGAACGGTCTTCAGTATTCGTCGAGTTTGAGCCGCAGACGCGAGTGGAGGGGGAAATCCAGCAGGTACGCGCGGACTTCCCGGTCACCGAGTTCTGGCAGGTCCTGAGCGGATCGGCACCCGCGCGTATCGACGCACAGCAGTGGACCCTGTTCGATTCGGTTGGTTTCGCGCTGGAGGATTTTTCCGCGCTGCGTTTCATGTGTGAACAGGCAGCGCGCCTGGACCTTCTGACATCGATCGACCTGATTCCCACGCTGAGCGATCCCAAGGATCTGTACAGTCTACTGATGCCGCCACGTCCTGAAGTGCGGAATTCGCGGCAGGCCGCCACGGATTCAGGCACACGTCAGGATCGACCGATGGTGGTGCAATAATCGAGGCAGCCGTCGTCGCCGCCATGGCTTCCGCGTCGAAACAAGGAGCAAGGCAATGAGGGAAACGCTGAAGCCGGCATCGGTCACGCTGATCGGGGCACCAACCGACATCGGCGCCAGTGTGCGCGGCGCAAGCATGGGACCCGAGGCGCTGCGGGTGGCCGGCATAGTCGATGCACTGGTCCGTCACGGCGTCGAGGTCCAGGACAGCGGCAATCTCGCCGGACCGGCCAATCCCTGGCTCGCGGCCGATGGCGGATTCCGCCACCTGCAGCAGTGCGTCGGCTGGAATCGGCTGGTCCACGACGCGGTATCCACGGTCCTGGGCGCGGGGCGCATCCCGGTGGTGATGGGAGGTGACCACAGCCTGGGCATCGGTTCGATCAGTGCCGTGGCACGCCACTGCCGCGATGCCGGCCGCAACCTGCGGGTACTCTGGCTCGATGCGCATGCCGACTGCAACACAGCCGATATCACCCCCAGCGGAAACGTCCACGGCATGCCGATCGCCTGCCTCTGCGGTCGAGGCCCCGAGGCCCTCATCGCCCTGTCCGGAAGGACGCCGGCGCTCGCTGCGCCGCAGGTCATCCAGATCGGCATCCGCAGCGTCGACGAGCACGAGAAGCAGCTCGTGAACGAACTGGGCCTCGAGATCTTCGACATGCGTTACATCGACGAAATGGGAATGCGCCATGTCATGGAGCAATCGTTGGTCCAGATGGACGACGATACCCATTTGCATGTCAGCCTGGATGCAGATTTCCTGGATCCGGCCATCGCACCGGGCGTCGGCACCGGGGTGCAGGGCGGGCCGACCTACCGTGAAGCCCAGCTCTGCATGGAGATGATTGCCGACAGCGGGCGCCTGGCCTCGCTCGATATCGTGGAGATCAACCCGGCCCTGGACGTCCGCAACAAGACTGCGGAACTGGTGGTCGACCTGGTGCAGAGCCTGTTCGGAAAGCGCACGTTGGTCCGTCGAAACTGAGCCAGGTTTGTTCCGGTTGTTCCGGTTGTTCCGGTTGCTCTTCAGCTCCGTGGTGCAGGGCTTTCGGACGCATCCGCGCTCGCGGGCAGGCTACGTTCCCCGTCCTCGCCGAGCGCCAGTGGGCTATGCAGGTGCCGGGTGGCGCTGACGGCAATCTGTTCCAGATGCCGCTTGCGCTTCATGACCTTGGCGGCATAACCGGCAGAACCGCCGGAGTATTTCGCCAGAGCACGTTGCAGATTACCGCTGCGATCCAGATAGCGCGCGAGAATCCTTGCGCCCACGTCGATGTTCGTTGCGGGGTCGTCAAGGCGATGCGCGCCGCCTGCGGCTTTGACTTCCTCGGGATGGAACCTGGGTACGACCTGCATCAACCCGCGTGCGCCATATGCCGAGCGGGCCTCGTGGTTGAAGCTGGATTCCGTTTCTACCATGGCCAGCAGCAGGCTGGAAGGAAGTCCGTGGCGGGCACCGGCGCGTTCGGCAGCCTCCACGACGGCACGCACCTCGTGAGCCGGCTTCTCATACCGTTCTGCGATGAAGCTGACCTTGGCCTGGCGTGACACCGACTCCGCTTTGAGGGCCAGGGCCCGGGCCTGCCGGTGCTGACGCAGCAAGTCGCTATTATCGGGAACACCCGCGGGAAGTGCTGCCGCCGTCAGGGCCAGCGCCGCCACCAGGGCCCAGCGCGCTGGACGGACTGCCTGGGAAGGGGCGCCTGGCGTTGGATGCTTGGCAATGACCCGGGCGTAAGCCGAGGCCCGCGCAATTCGCGTACTCTGGGATGCGGCGCAGCGGCGAAGCACCGTGCGGCTACTGGGTAGACGGAATGCATCCAGCTGACATGGATTCATGATGATCGAAGAGCACGCCCGGGACACAAGGCAATGGCCTGTGGTCGCAAGTACCGTGCCCACGACGCCTCTGAGTATCGTCACGTCCTCGAATGCGCTCCGCGCGCCTGCGCAGAACCAGGCGTCAAAGCAGGCTCCTGCTACTTCCAGCCTCCGCCCAGGACCTTGTAGAGGTTCACCAGGTTCTGGACCTGCGCGGCCTGGACCTGCACCACCGCCTGCTGGGCGGAGAAAAGCGAACGCTGCGCATCGAGCACGTCGAGATAGCTCGCGGCACCATTCCTGTAGCGTAGATCCGCCAGCCGGAAGCGATTGGCTTCGGCATTGACTTGCGCGCGTTGCGCCCGCACCTCGTCGATCAGCGTCGCCCGGCTCGCGAGTGCGTCCGCTACTTCGCGAAAAGCCCCCTGGATCGCCTGCTCGTACTGGGCCAATGCGATGTCGCGGCCGGCTTCGGCGACGCCGAGGTTGGCTCGATTGCGACCCCGATCGAAGATCGGGATCAGCAACTGCGGCGCCAGCGTCCAGGCGAACGCGCCGTTGTTGAACAGCCCGGTCAGGTCGCTGCTGGCGATTCCGGCGGTCGTCGTCAGGGAGATGCGGGGATAGAAGGCGGCTCTCGCGGCGCCGATGTTGGCGTTGGCCGCAATCAAAAGCTGTTCGGCCTGCAGGATGTCTGGTCTGCGGGCGAGCACCTCCGAAGGCAGACCTGTCGGCAGGGTGGGAAGCAATTCGTGTCGCAGCACGGACTGGGTGGGCGGCAGGTCCGATGGCAGCGCCTGGCCCAGGAGCAGCACCAGCGCGTTCTCGTCGAGCGCCCGACGCCGGCTGAGCTGGGCGAGGGTCACGCGGGCACCCGCGATCAACGACTCCGCCTGGCGATAGTCCAGTTCAGACGCGGCGCCGTTGTCGAACTTGAGCTTCGTCAGCTTGAGCGATTCCTCCCGGGTCTGAAGCGTCCGTCGGGTGACCTCGAGCAGTTCCTCGTCCGCGATCAGATTGAGGTGGGTATTCGCCACCGCGGCGACAAGCGCGATTCGCACCGTCTTGTGAGCTTCTTCGGAGGCGAGATACTGCGCCAGCGCGGCATCGCTGAGGCTGCGGATGCGACCGAAGAAATCGAATTCGAATGCGGTGACACCGAGGCCGGCGGTATAGATGCTCACCATCTGGCCGTTCGATCCCGGCTGTCGCAGGCCGGCGGCCACGGCATTGACGGTGGGCAACTCATCGGCCCGGCGGACCTGGTATTGGGCGCGGACCTGCTCGATTCGCAATCCGGCTACCCTCAGATCGCGATTGTTCTCCAGCGCTATGGCTATCAGCCGCTTCAGTCGCGGATCGGCGAAGAAGTCCTGCCAGGGGATGTCCGCCGTGACGGCGACAGCCGGCGTCACGGCGGGCAAGGCGGGAAACGCCGCCGGCACCGGCGCGTCCGGTCGCTCGTAGACAGGCGCCAGCGAGCCGCAGCCGGCGAGCACGAGTGAGATTGCCCCGGCGGCAAGGCGGGCAGGGGCCTGGCGCAGCCTGACCCGACGATTGCACGTGAAGCGATTACCCGACGAGATCATTCATTCCCCTGGCCTGCGGCCCCTTTGCCCGATGCGGATGACGAGGCAGGCAGGCTGTCGTCCTCATGCGCGTACATCTTTCGCTGGCGCTCGCTGCCCTTGAACAGTCCACGCACCACGACGAAGAAGATCGGTACGAAAACGACCGCCAGCAGCGTGGCGCTGATCATTCCACCGACGACGCCGGTCCCGATGGCGCGCTGGCCGGCCGACCCGGCGCCGCTGGCCAGGACCAGCGGCATGACGCCAAGCGTGAAGGCAAGGGACGTCATGATGATCGGGCGGAAGCGAAGCTGGGCGGCTTCAAGCGCCGACGCCACCAGACCCTTGCCTTGCGCGTGCAGGTCCTTGGCAAACTCGATGATCAGGACCGCATTCTTCGCGGACAACCCGATAATCGTGATCAGTCCCACGTTGAAGTAGACGTCGTTGGCCTGGTTGCCGATGGTGATGGCGAGCACCACGCCCAGAACGCCGAGCGGCACGACCAGGATCACAGAGAGCGGTATCGACCAGCTTTCATACAGCGCGGCGAGGGACAGGAACACCGACAGCAGAGCAAAACCGAAGAGGATATAGGCCTGGGATCCGGAGAGTTTTTCCTCACGGGACTGCCCGGTCCATTCATAGGCGAATCCAGCCGGCAGTCGCGCGGCCAGGCGCTCCATCTCCGCCATGGCTGCACCGGTGCTGCCGCCCGGCGCAGCATCGCCGGAAATACGCATGGTGGGATAGCCGTTGTAGCGGATCGTCTGCATCGGACCGCTCATCCAGCTGGTGGTGGCAAACGCTGCCAGCGGCACCAGCTTGCCGGAGGAACTGACGGCATTGAGCCGCAGCAGGTCGTCCGGCTGCATCCGCGCCGGCGCATCGGCCTGGACCACGACGCGCTGCAATCGTCCTTCATTGGGAAAGTCGTTGATATAGCGCGAACCGAGCGCGGTCGTGATGATGCTGTTGATCGCTTCGAAGGAGACGCCCAGGGCATTCGCCTTGTCGCGGTCGATCTCGAGCTGCAACTGCGGCGCGTCCTCGAGCCCGTCCGGGCGAACGCCGGCCAGCAGCTTGCTTTGCGCGGCCAGCCCCAGGAGCTGGTTGCGTGCCGCGAGCAGCGCCTCATGGCCGTTGCCGCCGCGATCCTGAAGCCGGAAGGTGAAGCCCGAGGCGGTGCCCAGTTCCGGTATGGGTGGCGGACTGAGGGGGAAAATGAACGCGTCGCGAATGCCCGCCAGCGCGCCGAAGGCACGGCGCGCCAGGGCCTGGGCAGAGCTGCCGGGTTCGGTGCGTTGATCCCAGTCCTTGAGTGTAATGAATGCAAGGGCGGCGTTCTGGCCGCTGCCCGAGAAACTGAAGCCGAGCACGCTGACCATGCTCTGGACCTGCGGCAGCTTCAGGATGTAGTCCTCCACCTTCTCCATCACCTCCAGTGTCCGGTTGCGCGTCGCACCGGCCGGCAGTTGCACGTTCACCAGCATATTGCCCTGGTCCTCTGCCGGCAGGAACGAGGTGGGCAGCCGGACATAGAACACGCCGGTTGCCACGATGATCGCCAGGTAGATGATCAGATACCGGGCCGCTCGCCTGAGTATCCTGGCGAGCAGCCTTTCGTAGCCCTTGGCGGTACGCGAGAAGGCGCGATTGAACCAGCCGAAGAATCCGGTCTTGGCGTGGTGATGGCCGGCTTCGAGCGGCTTGAGCAGGGTGGCGCACAGCGCAGGCGTCAGCGACAGCGCCAGGAACGCGGAGAACAGGATCGAGGTGACCATGACCGCGGAGAACTGGCGGTAGATGTTCCCGACCGAGCCGCCAAAGAACGCCAGGGGTACGAACACCGACACCAGCACCACCGTCACGCCGATGATGGCGCCGGAGATCTGGCCCATCGCCTTGCGGGTGGCCTGCAGCGGCGGCAGGCCTTCTTCGCTCATGATCCGTTCCACGTTCTCCACGACCACGATCGCGTCGTCCACGACGATGCCGATCACCAGCACCATGCCGAACATCGAGAGCACGTTGATCGAAAATCCCAGTGCGAACAGGACGGCAAAAGTGCCCATCAACGCAATCGGGACCACCAGCGTCGGAATGATCGTGTAGCGGATTTTCTGCAGGAAGAGCAGCATCACCAGGAACACCAGCGCCACCGCCTCCAGCAGCGTCAACACCACCTGGGTGATCGAGATCCGGACAAACCGGGAGCTGTCATACGGAATCGCCCAGCTGACGCCTTTCGGGAAGAACTTCGACAGCTCTTCCATCCGTGTCCGGACCGCCGCTGCCGCCGCGAGCGCATTGCCGCTGGGCGAAAGCTGGACTCCGATGCCCGCCGAGGGATTGCCGTTCAGGCGTGCGGAGGTCGCATAGGCCTGCGCACCGAGTTCGATGCGAGCGACGTCCTTGAGCCGCACAGTCGAACCATCCGTATTGGCGCGCAATACGACGTTGCCGAACTGCTCCACCGATGTCAGTTGACCCTTCACCACCACGGTCGCAAAGATCGACTGGCCTGGAAGATTCGGCAGATCGCCGATGGTGCCCGATGAGACCTGGGCGTTCTGGCCGGATACCGCGGTGTTCACATCGGCCGCCGACAGGCCGAAGCCCACGAGCTTGTCCGGATCGATCCAGATCCGCATGGCCTTCTCGGAGCCGAACAGCTGCGCCTGGCCGATGCCGGGCAGGCGCTGGATTTCCGGCAGCACGTTGCGCGCGGCGAAGTCGCCCAGCCCGACCGGGTCGATGTCCGGATTGTCCGACGAGAGGATGATGAACAGCAGGAAGTTGGACCGCGCCTTGTCGACGCGCACACCCTGCTGGGTGACCGCGGCAGGCAGCCGGGGCGTGGCACGGCCGAGCCGATTCTGCACGTCCACCTGCGCGAGATCGGCGTTGGTGCCGGTCTCGAAAGTCAGCGTGATCTGCCCGGTGCCATTGGCCTGGCTGACCGATTCCATGTAGATGAGACCGGGTGAGCCGTTCATCTCGCGCTCGATCACGCTGATGACTGCATCCTCGAGCGTCTGAGCGGACGCACCGGGGTAGGCCACGTTGATCACGATGGAGGGCGGTGCGACCGGCGGATACTGCGATACCGGCAACTGGGTGATGGACACCGCGCCGAGCACCAGGATGAAAAGGGAGATGACCCACGCGAAGATGGGCCGGTTGATGAAGAACTGGGCCATTGACCGGGCCCCTTACTTGGTAGCCGGGTTGGCTACGGCTGCCGACGCCTTCCACGGTACCGCCTTGACCGGCGCGTTGCCGCGCAGCTTCTGGAAACCGTCCACCATGACCAGTTCACCGGCCTTGAGGCCGTCGAACACGACCCAGTCGCTGCCCTGCGCGGGTCCGAGCCGCACCGTCCGCGGCGAGACCTTGCCTTCCGGGCCCACCACCATGACCGTGTCGCCGCTGGCCGCGCGCGTCACCGCCTGCTGCGGCAAGAGGATGCCGTCAGCAGCCTGGGCCTGTTCGAGTCGAACCCGCACGTACATGCCAGGCAGCAGAAATTTGTCGGGATTGGGTACCTGAGCCCGCAGCGTCACCTGGCCGGATGTCGGATCGACGGTCAGATCGGTAAACAGCAGCTTGCCGGCTTGGCCATAGGGGGTTCCGTCCTCCAGCAGGATGGTCACCAGCGCCGCGTCGGCGTCGTTTGCACGGTTGAGACTGCCGCTTTCCAGCGCCTTGCGAAGACGCAGCACCTCCGTGGTGGACTGGGTGAAATTGACGTACATCGGGTCGATCTGCTGGACGATTGCCAGCTTGGTGACTTCGCCCTGGCCTACCAGGGCCCCCTCGGTGACCAGCGCGCGGCCTATCCGGCCCTCGATCGGGGACGTGACCGAGGCATAGCCCAGGTTGATCTTTGCGGTCTGCAATCCGGCACTGGCGGCGGCAATGTCGGCCTGCGCCAGCTTTTGTGCTGCCACTGCATTGTCGTAGTCCTGGCGACTGATGGCGTTCGCGTCGAGCAGGGGCTTGTAGCGATTCACCTGGACAGACGCCTGGGATTGGTTCGCCTGCGCACGGGCGAGCGCAGCACGCGCGCTCGCGACGCTTGCCTCATAGGGCGCGGCGGCGATCTGGAACAGCGGCTGACCGGCTTTGACGTTGCTGCCCTCATCGAACAACCGTTCCTCCAGGATGCCGGCAACGCGTGCGCGGACTTCCGCCACACGAGAGGCTTCCAGCCGCCCCGGCAGTTCGGTGAACAGGCCGACCGGGCCCGGGGTCACAGTCACCACGCCGACCTCGACGGGCGGCGGGGCCGAGGCCGCTGCCGGTTGGGGGGCGTCGGTCTTGGGCCCGCAGGCGACGAGGATGGCGGCCAGCGGGACCAGCAGCCAGGGCAGGGAATACGTCCGGAGGGCGTGAGGCCGATCGGGCCTGCTGGTCTGCTGTGACATGGGATTCCTCTGGGCGGTGCGCATGGTGCAGAGCGGGTTCGGGCGCGTTTCGGTTCGTCACTGGCCCCGGGGGCACTGCCCGGGAAGGCCATGAAGGCCACGGAGCGGAATTATACATACATACACGGTTGTATGTATAATCGCCTCGCTGTGTTGTTCCCACGCTTGTCTGTGGCTTGCGCGAGCGGCGGGTTCGGCGCGGGTAGGGATGGTCGGAGACACGACACGACAGGACAGGCGGGCGTCATGGTCAGGAGAACGAAAGAAGATGCATTGGCCACCCGAGGACTGATCCTGGACACCGCCGAACTGGTGTTTGCGCGCCGCGGACTATCGC
>JBBRJB010000068.1:0-8945 GCA_038220085.1 Burkholderiales bacterium | reverse complement strand
TTCTTGGCCGCCGGCTTCTTGGCTGCAGCCTTCTTCGCCGCCGGCTTCTTCACCGCCTTCTTGGCTGCGGGCTTCTTGGCGGCTGCCTTCTTGGCGACAGGCTTCTTGGCGGCCTTCTTGACTGCGGGCTTCTTGGCGGCTGCCACTTTCTTCACGACAGGTTTGGTTGCAGCGGGCTTCTTGGTTGCTGCGGCGTTCGCTTTGGCAATTGCCATCAGAGTACTCCTTGAAAGGAAGTTGCTATAAAGGAAGCCCGTAACAAGGAAGCCCCCGATCGGAATCGATCAGATGCTCGCTTGTTGCACGGGCTATTCATCGGCGCAGACGTGGTTTGAACGGTACCTACGCTAATGAATTCGGTACGACCCCGCTCGTGGTGGCTGGTCATCATGCCGGCCAGTCTGTACGAGGGGATCGGGACGCTCGGTCGGCGAAGCGCCGAATGCGAGCAAACAGCAGACGAAAGGAAGGGAACTGTGGCGACGGCATTACCGCGCATGGCAGGGACCATGCCCGATTTCCGCGTACGCGCTCCCTTCGATTCCCTCAAGGCGTGTCCTGATTTCGCGGCAATCCGCGTTTCCTAATCCCAGGCAAGAGCACCACCGGTCTGGTACTCGGTGACCCGGGTCTCGAAGAAGTTCTTCTCCTTCTTCAAGTCGATCATTTCACTCATCCACGGGAACGGGTTCTCCTCGTTCGGGAAGAGCGGATCGAGACCGATCTGCTGGGCCCTGCGATTCGCGATGAAACGCAGGTAGCCCTTGAACATCGAGGCATTCAACCCCAGCACACCCCGCGGCATCGTGTCTTCAGCGTAAGCGTACTCCAGATCGACCGCCTTCTTGAACTGCAGGCGGATGTCGTCGCGAAACTCCGACGTCCACAGATGCGGATTTTCCAGCTTGATCTGGTTGATCAGGTCGATGCCGAAATTGCAGTGCATCGACTCGTCACGAAGGATGTACTGGTACTGCTCCGCCGCGCCGGTCATCTTGTTCTGGCGGCCGAGTGCCAGGATCTGAACGAACCCGACATAGAAGAACAGCCCTTCCATGAGGCAGGCGAAGACGATCAGCGAGCGCAGCAGTTTCTGATCGTTCTCCGGCGTCCCGGTCTTGAAGTGCGGATCGGTCAGCGTATCGATAAACGGGATCAGGAACTCGTCCTTGTCCCGGATCGACTTGATTTCATGATAGGCGTTGAAGATTTCGGATTCGTCCAGGCCCAGGGACTCGGTGATGTACTGGTAGGCATGGGTATGAATCGCTTCTTCAAACGCCTGGCGCAACAGGAACTGCCGGCACTCGGGCGCGGTGATATGCCGATAGGTGCCGAGTACGATGTTGTTGGCTGCCAGCGAATCCGCAGTGACGAAGAAACCGAGGTTGCGGCAGACCAGGCGTCGCTCGTCGTCGGTGAGCCCGTTGGGCGACTTCCAGAGCGCGATGTCGCGGCTCATGTTCACTTCCTGCGGCATCCAATGGTTGGCGCAGGTGGCGAGGTACTTGTCCCAGGCCCACTTGTACTTGAACGGCACCAGCTGATTGACGTCCGAGGCGCCGTTGATGATGAACTTGTCTTCGACCCTGACTCGACGATCCGAGGCAGCCTTGAGCGAAACGTCGCCCGGGTCCGCCTGCACCGCTGCCCGCTTTGCGGGCGCGAGGGTGATGTCCGCGTCGAAGTGCGGCGCCACGTCGGAATGCACAGGAGAGCGGGAGGGAACGGAGGACTTGGAGGCCACCGTCTGAAAGGCGGGCTCCGCGAATTGATCGGACCTGTCGGCCCGGTTGCCTGGCCTGTCAGCAGGCCTTACGAAAATTGGTTCGTCCCAGGAAAGCATCTAATCTCTCGCTTTAGCTATAAGGAGTTAACTGCCATAACTAACTACTTGTACTAACGCGAGATTCACCAGTTATGCACTGTGCGAATCATACGTCAGCTATATAGCAGTTGCAACGGATTTCGGAAAATTCAACTTGACTTTAGTGTTGAACGAACGACAGAGTGCTGCGTCATTTGCATCCTGTCGAAACGCGGCCACGGGGCTTGCCGACACCATCATCAAGCGTCACGCCGCGCGCACCGGACATCACTGGCAGGCCTCGCAATCCGGGTCGTCGATCATGCAAAACTTGACCCCTGCGTCGGCATCGTCCGGCTCCGACGGCTTCGATCCGTAGGAGAATCCGGCGTCGTTGCCGTTGCTCGAAACGGAATTGAGCTGGCCCATCCGGTCCGAGGTCGACTTCTCCGCATGGGTCGCCCCGACGGTGCGCAGATAGTAGGTCGTCTTCAAGCCCCGCTGCCACGCGAGCATGTAGGTGTCGTGCAGTTTCTTGCCGGAGGCGCCCGCCATGTAGATGTTGAGCGACTGGGCCTGGTCGATCCACTTCTGGCGCCGGGCGGCGCATTCGACCAGCCAGCGCGAATCGACTTCGAACGCGGTGGCATAGATCTGGCGCAGCGGGGCGGGAATCCTGTCGATCTTGGCGACGCTGCCGTCGAAGAACTTGAGGTCCGCGATCATCACCTCATCCCAGATTCCGGCCTGCTTGAGGTCCCGGACCAGGTAGTCGTTGACGACGGTGAACTCGCCCGACAGGTTCGACTTCACATAGAGGTTCTGGAAGGTCGGCTCGATACAGGCGGACACCCCGATGATGTTGGAGATGGTCGCGGTCGGGGCAATGGCCACGCAGTTGGAATTGCGCATGCCGTGGACCTTGATCCGCTCACGCAGGCTGTCCCAGTCGAGGGTCGCCGCCATGTCCACGTCGACGTAGCCCCCGCGCTGCTGGGCCAGCAACTCGAGCGTGTCCTGGGGCAGGATGCCGCGGTCCCACAGCGAGCCGGGGTAACTGGCGTAGCGGCCGCGCTCCTGCGCGAGTTCCGTCGAGGCCCAGTAAGCGTGGAAGCAGACAGCTTCCATGGACTGGTCGGCGAACGTCACCGCAGCCTCGCTCGCCAGCGGCGTGCGCATCAGGTGCAGGCAGTCCTGGAAGCCCATGATCCCCAGGCCGACCGGACGGTGCTTCAGGTTGCTGTTGCGCGCCTTGCCGACGGCGTAGTAGTTGATGTCGATGACGTTGTCCAGCATCCGCATGGCCGTCGAAACGGTGCGCTTGAGCTTGGCATGATCGAGCACCATCGCCCCGGGGCCTTCACCGGACCTGGCGTCGGCGCCCTCCGCAGGCTTCATGTGGGCGACCAGGTTGATCGAGCCGAGGTTGCAGACCGCGATCTCCTTGCTGTTGGTGTTCAGCGTGATCTCGGTACACAGGTTGGAGCTGTGGACCACGCCGACGTGCTGCTGGGGCGAGCGGATGTTGCACGGATCCTTGAAAGTGATCCATGGATGCCCGGTCTCGAACAGCATCGAGAGCATCTTTCGCCACAAGCCCAGTGCCGAGACCTTGCGGAAAAGCGCGAGCTCGCCCGACTGGGTCTTGCGTTCGTAGCCCAGATAGGCCTCTTCGAAGTCTCTGCCGTACTTGTCGTGGAGATCCGTGACGTCGGACGGCGAGAACAGCGTCCAGTCGCCGTCCTCCGCCACCCGCTTCATGAACAGGTCCGGGATCCAGTTGGCGGTGTTCATGTCGTGAGTGCGGCGGCGGTCGTCGCCGGTGTTCTTGCGCAGCTCCAGGAACTCCTCGATGTCCATGTGCCAGGTCTCGAGGTAGGCGCAGACGGCGCCCTTGCGCTTGCCGCCCTGGTTTACCGCCACGGCCGTGTCGTTGACCACCTTCAGGAAGGGCACGACGCCCTGGCTCTTGCCGTTGGTTCCCTTGATGTGGCTGCCGAGCGCCCGCACCGGGGTCCAGTCGTTGCCGAGGCCGCCGGCATACTTGGCCAGCAGCGCGTTCTCCTTGATGGCCTCGTAGATGCCGTCGAGGTCGTCGGCCACCGTGGTCAGGTAGCAGGAGGAGAGCTGGGAGCGCTGGGTACCGGCATTGAACAAGGTGGGCGTCGAGCTCATGAAATCGAAGCTGGACAGCAGCTGGTAGAACTCGATTGCGCGCGTCTCGCGGTCGATTTCGTTGAGCGCCAGGCCCATTGCCACCCGCATGAAGAACGCTTGCGGCAGTTCGATGCGACGTTCGTCGATGTGCAGGAAGTAGCGGTCGTACAGGGTCTGCAGGCCGAGGTAGCTGAACTGGAAGTCCCGCGACGAGTCCAGTGCGCGACCGATCCTGTCGAGGTCGTACTGGGCCAGGCGCGGATCCAGCAGCCCGGCCTCGATGCCCTGGGGAATGAATTGCCCGAAATAGTCGGCGTAGCGGTCAGCCATCTCCGGCTGGCTCACTTCCTCGCCCAGCACCTCGCGGCGCACCGAGTGCAGCAGCAGTCGGGCCGTGACCTGGCTGTAGGCCGGATCCTTCTCGATGTGCGCCCGCGACGAGAGGATCGCAGACTTGTACACCTCGTCGAGCGGAATGCCGTCGTAGAGGTTCTTCATGGTGTCGTCGATCACCGCGTCGACCGAGACGCCCGAACCCAGGTCCTCGCAGGCGATAGCCACGAGCGAACGCAGCGCGGCCTCGTCCAGGGGCCGGCTGACGCCCTTGTCGGTCACGGTCAGGCGGTGGGCCGGCTCGGCTTGCAGGGCTCGCTTTGCCGCCCGTTCCTGAGTCCGCTTCTCGCGGTACAGCACGTAGGCGCGCGCCACGTCGTGCTCGCCCGAACGCATGAGCGCGAGTTCCACCTGATCCTGGATGTCCTCAATATGGAAGGTGCCGCCGGCCGGCTTGTTGCGGATCAAGGCCGCCGTCACGCCTTCCGTCAGGCTCCGGACCAGTTCCCGGATTCGCACCGACGCCGCGCCTTGCCCGCCATTGACGGCAAGGAACGCCTTGGTCATGGCGATCGAAACCTTCTCCGGATGGAACTCCACCACGGCGCCGTTGCGGCGGATCACCTTGAAGTCGTCGAAACGGCGCCCCGACAACACGTCCGCCTCACCTGCTTGCGCCGTCAGGCCCGCTGAGCGCGGCGACACCGATTCCCGCACGGACTCACCAATCCATTGCATTGCTTCTTTCCTTCTGTTGATTTGTCCGCCGCGTAGGCGAACACCGTGACTGCCTGGCGCCTTGTGGCGACCTGGCCTGCGTATGAACGATGAATAAAGGTTGCCGCGCCGGCCCTTGGCCGGCGACCGGCTACCCGGTCCTTGCCATTCGCTGCATGCGGACGGCAACTGCGCCGACCGCCGGCAAAACGGCACGGGCCGGCATTGCGCCGGTCGTTCCGGTGACCGGGACCATGCTCGACACCCTCTGGCTGTTTACTTTCAAGACGTCGCTCCTGTCTTGTTCTTTTTTAGCCTCTGGCGGGCCATGTTGACTGCTGCATCGCCGCCGTTGAGGCGGTGAGCGCACTCGTTCAGTATCGACCACGCAACACTACCTGTAGTGTTCAGTTCGCTTCCGATGACTAATTGTAGTGCGCACCACCGGTGATCGCAAGCGTAAAAGTCGGCTTGCGAGCGCCCAGGGCATTGCACTTGCCGGGATCCCGCGCCGATACTGACTTTCGATTTTCACGCCACGTCATCGCGTCGCCTGCGGGCGATTGCGCCGCAAATCCCGCGTCGCGCCAGCATTGTCCGAACGACATCCAGTGACGACGGGGGATTGCGGTCAAAAAGGCCGCTCGATGGTTGCGCGACGGAGCACCGGTTGCAGCGCCGACCAGTCGAAAAACGGTCCCGGGTCTTCCTTGCGGCCCGGCGCCACGTCGCTGTGACCCGCGATGTACCGCATGGGATAGCGGCGGGCAAGCGCCGCGATGAGCATTTCGAGCCGACGATACTGGCTTGCGGTGAACCGGCGCTGGCTGCTGCCTTCCACTTCGATGCCGACCGAAAAGTCGTTGCAGCGATCGCGCCCGAGCAGTCGGGACGGGCCTGCATGCCAGGCGCGCGCGTCGCAACTCACGAACTGCAGCAGGCCGCCGTGGCGGCGCAGAAGGAAATGCGCGGACACCCGGACATCGCGCAAATGCTCGTAGTAAGGGTGAGCTTCGCTGTCGAGCCGGTTGGTGAAGAATCGCTCGACCGCATCACCGCTGAAGTACTCCGGCGGCAGGCTGATATGGTGCAGGATCACGGTATCGACGGCCATTCCGGCAGGCCGTGCGTCGCAGTTGGGGCTCGGGACGCGGCGGGCCGTGTCCACCCAGCCATCGGCACCGACGTTCACGGCGTCCGCAGGAACGCCGCAGCGAACACGCAGTGCCCGGCGTGGATCAATTGACGTCCAGCCGCTGCATGCGATAGCGCAGGGCCCTGAAGGTGATGCCCAGCAACCGGGCGGCGGCGGTCCGATTCTGGCCGGTCTTGTCCAGCGCCTTGCGGATGGCATCGCGTTCGACCTGGTCCAGATAGTCCGGCAGCGAACTCGGGATGCCGTCCGGGTCCAGCAGCGCCGCACCCTCCAAGTTGCCGGAGCCCGCCGGGTCGCCGCGCAGGTGGACCCCGCCTGCGCTGCCGCTTGCATCCGCATCCGAGAGACCGCCCCTGCCCGGGCCCGGCAGGCCCTCATCGATCGCCCGCTCGCTCTCGCTGTCCTGCGTGACGATCGGCCGCAGGCCGAGATTCTCGACGTTGATCACCCGGGCGTCGGAGAACGCGAGCGCCCGCTCCAGAATGTTTTCAAGTTCGCGCACGTTGCCTGGAAAGCGGTAGCTCTGGAGGTAGCGCAGTGTCACCGAGGCCAGGCGGGGCACCTCCGGCAGCTTCGCCCGCTGAGCCAGTTTCGCCAGGATCGCATCGGCCAGGACTCCGATGTCTTCGCGTCGTTCCCGCAGGGGCGGCATGCGCAGCTCGATGACGTTGAGCCGATAGAAGAGGTCCTGCCGGAACCGGCCCTCGGTCACGCAACGGGCCAGGTCCTGATGGGTGGCGCTGATGATCCGGGCATCGACCGGTTCTTCTGTCACTGCACCGACCTTGCGGATGCGCTTCTCCTGTATCGCCCGCAACAGCTTCACCTGCATCGCCAACGGGAGGTCGGCAACTTCATCGAGGAACAGCGTACCGCCGTCGGCGGCCATGAAGAATCCGGAACGATCGGACTCCGCCCCGGTAAACGCCCCTTTGCGGTAACCGAAGAACTCCGACTCCATCAGGTTCTCCGGAATCGCGCCGCAGTTCACCGCGACGAAAGGTCCGTCGGGCCGCGCGCCCATCCGATGGATCAGCCGCGCCGCGAGTTCCTTGCCGGAGCCGGATTCGCCGGAAATCGCAACCGGCGCCATGCTGCGCGCCATTCGGGAGATGCTGGCGCGGACAGTCTCGACGGCCGGCGAAATGCCGAGCAGCAGTTCGCCGGCTCCGTCAGCCGGCAGCTTGCCGGGCGTCGGCCGCCCGCCCGGTTCGATGTCGCCAAGCGCAGGCAGCCTCAGCGCGGACCGGATCAGCGCGCGAAGGGAATCGAGTCCCACCGGCTTTGCAAGGTAGTCGAACGCACCCGCCTTCAATGCCGCCACGGCGTTCTCCGCGCTGCCATAGGCGGTGATCACCGCTACCGGCGTGTCGGGGCTTCGCGCCGTGATCAGCCGGACCAGTTCGAGACCGTTGCCGTCCGGGAGGCGCATGTCGGTGAGGCAGAGCGAGTACTGCTGCTGCGCCAGCAGCCGGCGCGCCTCGCCCAGGTCCGCAGCGACGTCGACGTCCAGGCCCATGCCGACCAGCGTCAGTTCCATCAATTCGCGCAGGTTCGCCTCGTCGTCGACCACCAGCACGCGTGGCACCCGCGCGCCCCTTGCCAGCGACCTCACGCCGTCTGCTGCTGCCATTGGCTTCCTCGTGATTGTCCGGCGCTGCGGGCGCCCTCCCCGTCGCCGGCGGCATCGAGCGCCGGCGACGGCGGCGCGTCCGGGGATGTCCCGGCAGCCGGCGCGGCATCACGGTCCGCAATCGGCAACGGCCTGGGGGCCAGTTCGGGCTCGATCACGAAGCCCCCGCCATGACGCTCGCCCGATTTCGACTCGTAGCGCAGGTCCGCCCCGTTGGCCGCGCACAATTCCTGCGCCATGTGCAGTCCCAGCCCGGTGCCGCGCGCTTCGGTGGTGAAGAACGGCTCGAACAGGTGTGAGCGGTCGGCCGCGCCGATTCCGGGGCCATCGTCGAGCACCCGCATCACGCACCGGCGTTCGCCGGCGTACTCCCATTTCACGAGAATGGCGCCGGGGGTGTCGCTGGCATAGCGCAAGGCGTTGCCCAGCAGGTTGACCAGGACCTGGCGCAAGTGGTTCGGATCGAACTGAATTTCCTCGCGGCACTCGAGTTTCACCTCGATCCGTTCCCAGCTGGTATCGCTCTGGGCCACGAATTCGGGCAGGAATCCGCTGAAGAATTGGGGCAACTGCACCGCCTCGCGGGAGGCCGAGCGGCGTGCGAGCGACAGCACGTCTTCCACGATGCGGTCGATCCGCAACGAGTTGTCCTCGATGATGGTGGTCATCCGCCGCAGCGGCCCCGCCGGTACCTGCTCAGCCAGCAGGTTGCCGGCGTGGCGGATCGCGCCGAGCGGATTGCGGATCTCGTGGGCAATCGAGGCGGACAGGCGCCCCATCGATGCGAGTTTCAGTTGCCGGGCCCGCTCCTCGATGGTCTCGAGATCCTCGAGCAGCACCACGCGGTCCACCATCGAAGGCGTCGTGCCGCCGGAAGTCAGCACGCGGGCGCGGACCTTGGTCCGGCGATCGCCTTCGGTCGCCATGCTCAGGTCCGCGACCAGCCGACGGCTGGTGGTGAGATCGCGCAACGAAGCCATGGCCGAAGCGTCCACGTCGGAGACCGGCGCACCGTCGCGCAGCCCGAGGATCCGGCGGGCCAGGGGATTCATGCCTCTTATGCGACCGTCCCGATTGAAGACCACGACGCCACGGTCCAGTTCCGCAATCACCAGCTCGTTTATGGCGACCTGGTTGCGCAG
>JBBRJB010000067.1:0-8996 GCA_038220085.1 Burkholderiales bacterium | reverse complement strand
ATGTCGAGCGGGTTCTGCGTGACGAAGAACACGCCGACGCCTTTCGAGCGGATCAGGCGCACCACCTGTTCCACCTTCTCCATCAAGGCGCGCGGCGCTTCGTTGAACAGCAGGTGCGCCTCGTCGAAAAAAAACACCATCCGGGGCTTGTCGGCGTCCCCGACCTCCGGCAACTGCTCGAACAGTTCCGAAAGCAGCCACAGCAGGAACGATGCGTAGAGCCGCGGGGAGTTGAGCAGCCGGTGGGCGGCAAGGACGTTGATCACGCCCCGCCCGGCCGCATCGGTTAGCATCATGTCGGCGATGTTCAGCATCGGTTCGCCGAAGAAGCTGTCGCCGCCTTGCTGTTCCAGCGCGAGCATGCCGCGCTGGATGGCCCCGATCGACGCGGCCGAGACGTTGCCGTATTCGGTGGTGAAGGTCCTGGCGTTGTCCCCCACATGCTGCAGCATTGCACGCAGGTCCTTGCAGTCCAGGAGCAGGAGCCCGTTGTCGTCGGCGACCTTGAAGACCAGGTGCAGCACGCCTTCCTGGGTGTCGTTGAGGCCGAGCATCCGCGACAGCAGCAGCGGACCCATGTCCGAGATGGTCGCTCGCAGCGGATGCCCATCCTTTCCGAACACATCCCACAGGCTCACCGGAAAATCCTGGAAGGCGGGCCAGGGCAACCGGTACTTCGCCAGCCGCTCCTCGAGCTTGGGCGAGGGCTGGCCGGACTTGGCGATGCCGGCGAGGTCGCCCTTGACGTCCGCCATGAAGATCGGCACGCCGATCAACGACAGGTGTTCCGCCAGGACCTGCAGGCTGACCGTCTTGCCGGTGCCGGTCGCGCCGGTGATCAGGCCGTGACGATTGACCAGCGAGGGCAGCAGGAACACTTCTTCGTGCTCGTTCCGGCCGAGCATCACGGGGGCAGGCGCTTGGGGCATAAACGAGTCCAGGAGCGGGGGGAGCCGCGGTGCGATGATAAAATTGCCGGCCAACCCGGGTATCTTAGATCAGAAGGATAATCAATGGCCGGTCATTCCAAATGGGCCAATATTCAGCATCGCAAGGGGCGTCAGGACGCCAAGCGCGGCGCGCTGTTCACCCGGTTGATCAAGGAGATCACGGTCGCGGCAAGAATCGGCGGCGCCGACGTCGCGAGCAATCCGCGCCTGCGCATGGCGGTGGAGAAGGCATCTGAAGGCAATATGTCCAAGGACACGGTCCAGCGCGCCATCCAGCGCGGTGCCGGCGGCCTGGAAGGCGCCAACTACGAGGAAATCCGCTACGAGGGCTACGGCGTTGCCGGCGCCGCCCTGATCATCGACTGCATGACCGACAACCGGACCCGCACGGTGGCGGACGTCCGTCATGCGCTCACCAAGTTCGGTGGCAACCTGGGCACCGACGGGTCGGTCGCCTTCCAGTTCAGGCACTGCGGCCAGCTGATCTTCGCGCCGGGCACATCGGAGGACAAGGTGATGGAAGCCGCGCTGGATGCCGGCGCCGACGACGTCGTCACCCACGAGGACGGTGCGATCGAGGTCATCTGCGAGCCGCCGCTGTATGAAGCCGTCAAGGCCGCGCTCGAGAAAGCCGGCTTGAAGGCAGAGGTCGCGGAAGTGGTCATGAAACCCCTCAACGAACTCATGCTCACCGGGGAGGATGCTACCCGGATGCAGAAGATCCTGGACGCCCTCGATAACGTCGACGACATGCAGCAGGTCTATACCAATGCCATCGTCGACGAGGACTGAAACCCGCCCTTCCACCACCAGCAGGTCCCACTTGTCGACAGCCCGGAAGTGTCTTGTCATCGGCGGCGGCGGCCGCGAACACGCCATCGCGTGGCGCCTGGCGCAGTGCCGAGGCATGGAGACGGTCTTCGTCGCCCCGGGCAATGCCGGCACCGCGCTGGAACCCCGCGTGCGCAACCTCCCGCTGACCGCCAACGATTCCCTTGCGCTGTTTGCGGAGCGCGAGAAGATCGACTTCACCGTGGTCGGTCCCGAGGGTCCCCTGGCAGACGGCATCGTCGACGCTTTCCGGGATCGCGGTCTGCCGATCTTCGGACCGACCCGTGCGGCCTCGCAACTCGAATCGTCGAAGGACTTCGCCAAGAGCTTCATGACCCGGCACGGGATTCCGACGGCGCACTACCGCAGCTTCACGGATCCGGTCGATGCCAAGGCCTACATCAGCGGGCGCGGTGCGCCGATCGTCGTCAAGGCCGACGGGCTTGCCGCCGGCAAAGGGGTGGTGGTGGCCGAAACCGTCGCGCAGGCCCACGCCGCGGTGGATCGGATGCTGGGCGTTGGCAATAACGCCGGCGGCCTTGCCCGGGTGGTCGTGGAGGAGTTCCTCAAAGGCGAAGAAGCCAGCTTCATCGTGATGGCGGATGGCGCGCATGTGCTGACCCTGGCATCCAGCCAGGACCACAAGCGCCTGCTCGACGGGGACCGCGGCCCCAACACCGGCGGCATGGGCGCCTACTCGCCGGCGCCCATCATCACGCCCGACATCAATGCGCGGGTCCTGCGCGAGATCATCATGCCGACGATTACCGGCATGGCTGCCGAGGGCATTGTCTTCACCGGTTTCCTGTACGCCGGCCTGATGATCGACAGGAAGGGCAACCCGCGCACGCTGGAATTCAACTGCCGCCTCGGCGACCCCGAGGCGCAGGTGATCATGGCCCGCCTCAAGAGCGATTTCGGACAGTTGCTGAAGGCGGGCATCGAAGGACGCCTGGACCAGGTCGAAGCCGGGTGGGACCGTCGCAACGCGCTGTGCGTGGTGCTGGCGGCCGAGGGCTATCCCGACGCCCCGCGCAAAGGGGACCCGATCGTCGGCTATCCGGCCGCGGGCAATGCGCAAGACGCCGAGTCGATCGTCTTTCACGCGGGCACCGCCCCGTCCGGCAACGGCGTTGTCACCGCCGGCGGGCGCGTCATGGGCGTCACCGCGCTGGGTGACTCGCTGAAGATGGCGCACGGCAACGCCTACGAGGCAGTCCGGCAGATCCGCTTCGAGGGGATGCAGTATCGCTCCGACATCGGCCACCTGGCCCTGCCCGGCAGCGCCGGTGTGCGCCGTTGACTGATCCGCGCTCCCCGCCGCCAGGTCCGGCAGACGCCGGCGCGGTGCGCGACTACCTCTCGGCGCTGCAGCAGCGGATCGTGCGGCAGCTTGAAACACTGGACGGTGGCCGCTTCCTGCAGGACCGCTGGCAGCGCGATCCCGCCGGTACCGCCGGTACCGGCGGTACAGGTGGCATTGGCGACACTGGCGGCGCCGCGACCGGCCTTGGCAGCGGCGGCGGGCTGTCCTGCGTGCTGGAGGACGGAGACGTCTTCGAACGCGCCGGCGTGCTGTTCTCGGAAGTGAACCTCGACAAGCTGCCGCCGGCTGCGTCGGCAAGCCGCCCGCAACTGGCGGGACGCGCGGCGACGGCCATGGGGGTGTCGCTGGTGTTGCACCCACGCAATCCGCATGTGCCCACGGTGCACCTGAATGTCCGGTTCTTCATCGCGCCGGCCACCGCCGACGGCGCTGCGGCCGTCTGGTGGTTCGGCGGCGGGATGGACCTGACGCCGTACTACGGGTACGCGGAAGATGCCATCCATTTTCACCGGACCTGCCGCCAGGCGTTGCAGCCGTTCGGCGACGACCTCTATCCGAGGCTCAAGCGCTGGTGTGACGGGTACTTCTTCCTGAAGCACCGCAACGAGGCCAGGGGCATCGGCGGCGTGTTCTTCGACGACCTGAACGAGCCGGGTTTCGAGTCCAGCTTCGCGATCACCCGCAGCGTCGGGGACGCCTTCCTGCCGGCCTACGTCCCGATCGTGGAGCGACGGGTGGCGACGCCCTGGGGTGAACGCGAGCGCAACTTCCAGGCCGTTCGCCGCGGCCGCTACGTCGAATTCAACCTGCTCTTCGACCGCGGGACGCTGTTCGGCCTGATGTCCGGCGGCCGGACCGAATCGATCCTCTGCTCCATGCCGCCCCAGGTGCAGTGGCGTTATCGCTGGCAGCCGGAACCGGGATCGCCCGAGTCCCGCCTGGTGGACGATTTCCTCGCCCCGAAGGACTGGGCGTGAGCACCGCCGGCGGTCGCCGGATGCGCGCCGGACTGCTCGGCGGCAGCTTCGACCCGGTCCACGTCGGGCACCTGGCCCTGGGGCGGGCGGCGGTCGAGACACTTTCCCTCGATCGGATGATCGTGATACCGACCGGCAGCTCGTGGCAGAAGACCGGCAGGGCCGATGCCCAGACGCCGGCGGCGCACCGGCTGGCGATGACACGGCTCGCCCTGGAGCCGCTGGCCAGGAGCCGCGCCGGTGGTTGCGACTGGGAAGTGGATGACCTTGAAGTCCGGCGATCCGGCCCCAGTTACACTATCGACACGCTCCAGGAATTGCGCAATCGCCTTGGCGCCGACGCGGCACTGATCCTGGTGCTTGGCAGCGACCAGGTGCGTAATCTGGCGACGTGGCACCGGTGGACGGAACTGCTGGAGTTGGCCCATATCGCGGCGACACAGCGCGAACGGGTGGCGCTGTCCGACCTGCCCGAACCGGTGGAACGCCTGGTGAACGAACGGGGCTGCCAATCGCTGCCGGACACGCCGGCGGGGTCCATCGTCCTGTTCCGGATGCCTGCCGTGGCGGTCTCGGCAACCGGCCTGCGTGCGCAACTGGCACGCGGGGAAATGCCCGAAGAACTCCTGCCACCCGGTATTCCCGGCTACATCCGGCGCCACCACCTCTACCAACCCTGAACTTCAGCGAACACGAGCAACCGACCACTGATGACGATCACCAAACTCCAAAGAACGGTCGTTGATGCGCTGGAAGACATCAAGGCCCAGGACATCCGGGTCTTCAATACCACCGGCCTCTCCGATCTCTTCGACCGGGTCGTCGTGGCCAGCGCCACGTCGAATCGACAGACCCGCTCCCTTGCCGCTCACGTCAGGGACAAAGCCAAGGAGAAGGGGTTCCCGGTAATTTCCACCGAGGGAGAGGAATCCGGGGAATGGGTGCTGGTCGATCTCGGCGACATGGTGGTTCACATCATGCAGCCAGCCATCCGGGCGTACTACAACCTGGAAGAACTGTGGGGCGGCAAGCCGGTGCGCGTCAAGGTCCACAGCGACGGCTTGGCGGGTGGCGCGGCCCGAGGCGCTACCACTGCCGCCAAGCCGGCACGTGCGGTCAAGCCGGCAGGGGCAGTCAAGGCGCCTGACGCCAGGAAGGTCACGCCCGCCAAAGGTGCCGCGGTCAAGGCCGTGCGCCGGGGCGCCCCCCCCGCCACCGCGCCGCGCCCGACGATCAGTGCCCTTCGCCGGGTGCGCACGCCCAAAGCGGGAAGCTGATCGGCCGGCAGGCGTGGAGCCGCTGGCTTGCTGATCAGGATCGTCGCAGTCGGCCAGCGCACGCCCGGCTGGGTCGATGCCGCCGTTGCCGACTACCTCAAGCGGCTGCCCCCGGAATTGAAGGTGGAGTTGCGCACCGTCAAGACCGAAGCGCGGGGCAATGATGCGAGGAAACCGGCTGCCGGCCAGGCCCTGATGGCCCGCGAGGCGCAGCGCATCCGCACCCTGCTGCCGGCGCGCTGCAAGCTCGTGGTGCTGGACGAACACGGCGAGGACATGACGACCGTCGCACTCGCCGAACGGCTCGGCAGCTGGCAGCGTGAGGCAGCGCCGGTGGCGATCGTGATCGGCGGCCCCGACGGCATTGATGCGCAATTGCGCGCCGATGCCCACCAGAGCATCCGGCTCTCAAGCCTGACCCTGCCGCACGCCCTCGTCCGGGTGCTGCTCGCCGAGCAGTTGTACCGCGCGTGGTCGGTCAATGCGAAACACCCCTACCACCGCGAGTGACCGGGAGTCCTGCGACGATGATCTACCTCGCTTCGCGCAGTCCGCGCCGGCTCGAATTGCTCGGCCAGCTCGGCATCGAGTGCCACCTGCTCCTGGACGAGGATCCCGCGCGCGCCGAGGCGCTGGAGATAGTGATTCCGGGCGAACTGCCCGCCGCCTATGTCAACCGGGTCGCGTTGGTCAAGGCGCGGGCTGCGCTCGTCCGCCTCGCCGCCACCGGCCTGCCGCCGGCGCCGCTGCTGTGCGCGGACACCACGGTCGCGGTCGGCGGCAGCATACTGGGCAAACCCGCGGACGAGGCCGACGCCGTGCGGATGCTCCGGCTGCTGTCCGGGCGCGCCCACAAGGTGTTCACCGCCGTGGTCGTTGCCAGCGATGACGGCGCCCGGATCCTGACCACGACGCAACGCTCGCGCGTCCGGTTCTGCCGGCTCAAGCCGGAGCAGCTGGCCGCCTATGTGGCCAGCGGCGAGCCGTTCGGCAAGGCCGGCGGCTATGCCATCCAGGGTCGGGCAGCGCAATTCATCCGGAGCATCGAAGGATCTCACTCCGGTATCATGGGTTTGCCCCTTTACGAAACTTCCCTCCTGCTGCGCAAGGCAGGCTATCCACTGCGACCCTGACCGCCCGTGAAAGAAGACATCCTGGTCAACACGACAGCGCAGGAACTCAGGGTCGCCGTCATGCACCAGGGAGTCCTGCAGGAACTGCACCTCGACCGCGAAGCCACGCGCGGTCTGGTCGGCAACATCTACGTCGGCGTGGTGACGCGGGTCCTGCCGGGCATGCAGTCGGCGTTCATCGACATCGGACTGGAGCGGGCCGCCTTTCTCCACGTGGCCGATCTGTGGCAGTCGCGCAGCGAGGCCGGCGCGACGCCGATCGAGAAGCACCTCTACGAGGGCCAGCCGCTCCTGGTTCAGGTACTGAAGGATCCGATCGGCAGCAAGGGCGCCCGGCTGTCGACGCAGATCAGCATTGCCGGACGGCTGCTGGTCTACCTGCCGCAGGACCCCCACGTCGGCGTGTCGCAGCGCATCGCCGGCGAATCCGAACGCACCCTGCTGCGCGAGCGCGTGCAGCGGTTCATGACGGCGGAGGAACGGGGCGGATTCATCATCCGTACCATGGCCGAGGAAGCCAGCGATGAGGATTTCATCGCCGACATGGCCTATCTGCGCCGGCGCTGGGCGCAGATCCTCGACGACACCCGCCCGGTTGCGGACCCGGCTCCGGCGCGCGAGCGAAAGCCGCGGCTGCTCTATGCGGAACTCAGCCTCGCGCACCGGGTATTGCGCGACATCGCCGGACCCACCACCCAGACGGTGGTGGTGGACAATCGCGGGACGCTGGAGAACATGCGCAGCTTCAGCCAGACCTACATGCCGGCGCTCGAGAGCAAGCTGCGCCTGTATGAGGCCGAGCGCCCGCTGTTCGACCTGCACGGCATCGACGACGAGATCGCCAAGGCGCTGGCGCGGCGTGTGGATCTCAAGTCCGGCGGCTACCTGATCTTCGACCAGACCGAGGCACTGACCACTATCGATGTCAATACCGGTGGCTACGTCGGCGGCCGCAGTTTCGAGGACACCGTCTTTCGCACCAACCTGGAAGCCGCCCAGTCGATTTCGCGCCAGTTGAGGCTGCGCAACCTGGGCGGCGTGATCATCATCGACTTCATCGACATGGGCAGTGCCGACCATCGCGACACCATTCTCCAGGAACTGCGGCGTGGCCTGACGCGCGACCGCACCAAGTCGTCGGTCAACGGCTTCACGTCACTGGGCCTGGTCGAGATGACCCGCAAGCGGACCCGCGAGTCCCTCGCGCACATCCTGTGCGAACCCTGCGGCGTCTGCCTGGGCAAGGGAAGCGTGAAGACCGCCCGCACCGTCTGCTATGAAATCATGCGGGAACTGGCCCGCGAGGCGAGGCAGTTCAATCCCCGCGAATTCCGGATTCTGGCCTCGGATTCAGTGATCGATCTCTTTCTCGACGAGGAGAGCCAGCATCTTGCGGTGCTGGGCGAATCCATCGGCAAGCCGATCTCGCTGCACGTCGAGTCGCTCTATACACAGGAGCAGTACGACATCGTGCTGGCCTGAGAACCGCGGCGGAGCCGACGGGCGCGAGCGCCCTGGGAGCCATACTCCGACAGCCTAGGATCTGGGCGCGCAGCGTTTCCTTGAGTTGCTTCCAGATGACCTGGGCTTCCTGCCTGGAGCGCGCGTCGTAGCGGGACAGCCAGGACACCGCAAAGAACTGCGCAGTCGAACGCATCAGTTCGTCCCGGACCAGTTCGCGCAGCAGGTCCACGCCGTGCCGCGCGACGAACCGGTCCACATCCTCGTCGCATGTGAAAGTAGGCATCGCATAATCTCCTTTACCCATCTATCCCGCTATGTGTCAGGTCGAACCAGGCCTCTTCGCCGCGCAAGCGGGCCGGACCCTACCGCCGGCGCCCCGGCAGCAGCACCGGCACCGGACTATCACGAACCACCTCTTCTGCGACGCTGCCGAGCACTACGCGGCCCAGTCCCTTGCGCCCGTGCGTCCCCATGACGATCAGGTCCGCGCCACCGGCCAGAACCTCTGCGAGCACCGCGGCGGCAATGCTGCCGTCAATGGCGGGCTTCATCAGCGGTGACACGGTGATGGCGGCAGCCGCGCCCAGCTCGACCGCCTCCGCCAGGACGGCATTGCCATGCCCGACCAGTTCCGTCTGGTCCAGTGCGTCGTCCAGCACGTGCAGCACCTGGACCTGCACCACCGGCCGATCTCCCAGGCCGCGTGCGAACCGCAGGGCCTCGTGCAGGGCCTGCCTGGACGGCTCACTGCCATCGACCGGAATGAGAATCCGCTGGTACATCGCGCCTCCTTGCCTGAGGAGCCAGTCCTACGATACCCCAATTTGGCGATTGCCGCCCCGCTTATTACCATCTGCACCGCCGACGCTTGACCGGTGTCAAGCCGACCGCCGATAGGCTAAGATCACGGCCATCGCCGACCGGAACCGCCAGGACATGAAGATCACCGCGCTCGAGACTCTTCGCCTGGCCGAATTCGGCAACCTGATCTGGGTCCGGCTTCATACCGACGAGGGCCTCGTCGGCCTGGGGGAGAC
>JBBRJB010000066.1:0-9054 GCA_038220085.1 Burkholderiales bacterium | reverse complement strand
TGGACCGCTCCGGCGCCACCACGTTTCACCCGCGCCCCGGCTTGACGGGGCTGTGGCAGGCGTGAACCCAGCTTTCCTGCCGGCGACGATGGTCTCGCTCGTCATCACGGCAAGAGGCCTGCGCGCGTTCGGCGATGGGTTCGTCGCGGTGCTCCTGCCCGCTTACCTGCTGGCGCTCGGCCAGGGTCAACTCGAGGTCGGCTTTCTCAGCACCGGCGCGCTGTTCGGCTCTGCAATCGCGACGCTGGCCGTGGGGCGGTGGGGTCACCGCTTCGAGTTGCGCCGGATGCTCCTGGCCGCAGCGGTGCTGATGGCGGCGACCGGGCTCGGCTTTGCCACCTTCACCGACCTGTGGCCGTTGCTGATCGTCTCGTTCCTGGGCCCGCTCAACCCGAGCGGCGGCGACGTCAGCGTGTTCCTGCCGCTGGAGCAGACGGTGCTTGCGGGTTCTTCGACCTTTACGACACGCACGAGCGTCTTCGCGCGCTACAGCTTCGTCGGCTCCATCTTCGCCGCCGTGGGGGCGCTGGCGGCGGCGCTGCCCGAGTGGCTGGCGAACCACGGCGGGTGGCAGATGGTCGATGCCCTGCGGGCGATGTTCCTGCTGTACGCGTTGATCGGCGGCGTCGTCTGGCTGCTGTACCTTCGCATCCCCCATCCGCCGGTGGGCGAGGTAAAGCCGCAATCCTCCCTCGGCGGGTCCCGGCGCATCGTCCTCAAGCTCGCGGCGCTCTTCAGCCTCGACTCGTTCGCGGGCGGCCTGGTCATCAACGCGCTGCTGGCGCTCTGGCTCTTCCAGCGCTTCGGCCTGTCGCTCAGCGCAGCGGGCGTGTTCTTCTTCTCGACGGGAATCCTCAGCGCCGTGTCGCAGCTGGCGGCGGTGCCACTGGCGCGGCGCATCGGACTGGTCAACACGATGGTGTTCACGCACGTTCCCGCCAGCCTCTGCCTGATCGGCGCGGCCTTCGCGCCATCGATGGAATTCGCGCTCGGCCTCCTGCTGGTGCGAAGCCTGCTCTCCCAGATGGACGTGCCGGCGCGCAACGCCTACGTGATGTCGGTCGTCACGCCGGCGGAGCGTCCTGCGGCGGCGAGCTTCACCGCGGTGCCGCGCAGCCTCGCCGCGGCGGCAGGTCCGACCATCGCCGGGGCGCTCTTCGCCACCGGCGCGCTGGCGACGCCGTTGATCATCTGCGGCGTCCTGAAGATCGCCTACGACCTGGCGTTGTTTACCAGCTTCCGGCACGTCGCTCCGCGTTCCACCGAGTAGCGGCCCCGGGTGTGCGAGCACGGCCCGAACTGGGCGCGGGCATGTTCGGCTATCACCTGCTTTCAACCGCAAGAGAGCCGTGACACACGCGGGCCAGGCTGGCAGCGAGGTGCATCGCCTCCGCCACTTTCTCGTGTGGCGATTAGCTGAGGACCGGCTTGCCGACATCCTACGCATACTGCATGACGCAATGGAGTTGGCTTTTCGTCAGCCGGCAAGCCCAGGTCTCAATGGCAAACCCTTTCCTCCGCCACGAACCCGGCGAGCCGCTCCATGTCCGGTATGGCGATCAGCCGCTTCTTTTTCACGATGAGCCCCCGCTCTTCCAGCAGACCCAGCGTGAGGGCGACCCAGGTCCTGCTGACGCCGACGATCCGGGCCAGGTCTTCCTGCGTGATGCCCGTGACGGAGAACTGCTGCTGCGCCGCCTCGCCGTCGCTGTTCCGCGCGAGCGAGAGCAGCGTGGTTCCGAGCCGCACCCGGGCTGAATCCTGGGCCAGCGATCCACAGTGAGCGGAGGATTCGATGGCCATGGTGGCCAGCAGCCTGGCCAGGCCTGCACCGAACGAGGGCATGGATTGCAGGAAGCGCTCGAAGTCCGCGCGGTCAAGCACGGAAATCGAGGAATCGTCGAGTGTCTCCGCCGAGGTATTGCGCCGGGCGCCCAATAGCAGGGGCGCCAGACCGATGGTGCTGCCGCCGACGCAGACGCCCAGGGTGAACTCCTCGCCGCTCTCGAAGGTCTGGAAGATCCGGACGCGACCGGCGTCCAGCACGATCAGCCGGTCACTGAAGTCGCCCTGTCGGAAAAGGGAACACCGCGCGGGTACGGCCAGGCGCTTCATGGACCGGACCAGCGTCGCCCGATCCTCCTGCTGCAGACAGTCGAGCGCAAGGAGCCACTTGGGTGCGAGTGTGAATCCTTTGTCCATCGATCGGTTCCCGTCCTCATCGCCTGAAGTTCTGGAGGCTCCAGTCAGCCGCCGCTGCCATCTTAGCGCCGGGTCCGGATTTGTAGAAGCGCGCCCCACCCCGGCCGGCCACCAGGCTGCGCTGCGTTCACTTCTTAACAGACCGCCGCACCGCCGTCGCTGCACACTGACGCTCCTGCCTGGGAGAGAACCGCCACACCATGTCGCAAATCGCCGAACGCCTGCGGGCACTGAAGATCGACCTTCCCGCTGCGCCCGTCCCCAAGGCAACCCCGCAACTGCCTCCCGGCGTGATCAGCGGGAAGTTGCTCTTCTGCCAAGGCACCCTGGGCCATCGAGAGGGCGTCTTCCCGTACCTCGGCAAGGTCGGCGACAAGCTGTCGGTGGAAGAAGCCTACCAGTCGGCCAGGCTCTGCGCCATCAACCATCTTGCGCAGGCGAAGGCCCTGCTCGGAGATCTCGACCGCATTGCCCAGGTGGTCCAGCTGCACGTATTCGTCAACGGGGCGCCCGGCTTCGAGAAGGCGCCGCTGGTGGCGAACGGTGCGTCCGACCTGTTCCTCGAAGTGTTCGGCCCGCAGGTCGGCGCCGGAGCCCGCGCCAGTCTCAGCGTTCCTGACCTGATCTTCACGGCACCCGTCGAAACGACCTGTATCTTCGAGATCCGCTGAAGGAAACGTCGTCATGGTTCTTTCCGCCGTCCCTGACGCCAGGTATCCGAAGCTGTCGCTCGCCGGCCGGGTGGCGTTGGTCACCGGGGCCGGGAAAGGTCTCGGCCGCGCCGCCGCCCTCAGCCTGGCGCGGGCCGGCGCCGACGTGGCGATCGCCTCCAGGACAAGGCGCGACCTGGACGGTGTCGCGGCGGAGATCGAGTCGATTGGCCGGCGGGCGCTGGCTATCGTGCTCGACGCGCGGCAGTCGACGGAAGTGGATGCGGCAGTAGACGAGGTGGTCGCCCGCCTGGGCTCACTCGACATCCTGATCCAGTCGGTAGGCCGCAGTCTGCGCAAGCGGACCCTGGCTATCGAGGATGCCGAGTGGCGGGACCTGGTCGCGACCAACCTGGATGCCACCTTCTTTGCCTGTCGCGCGGCGGGAAGGCAGATGCTGAAGCAAGGCAGGGGCTCGATCGTCAACATCGCCTCCACTGCTGGACTTCGCGGACGACCCACGAACGCGGCGTATTCAGCAACCAAGGCGGCGGTGATCAACCTGTCTCGCGCACTGGCCGTGGAATGGGCGCCGCACAACTTGAGGGTCAATGTTCTTGCGCCTGGACGCTTCCTCACGCCGCTCACTCAGGATGAAATGAGCGACCCCGCGAAGTACGGCGCGTTCGTGAAGCAGGTTCCTCTGGGGCGGATCGGACAACCCCAGGAACTCGAGGAGATCGTCGCCTGGCTCGCATCGGACGCATCGTCGTTCGTGACCGGGTCGGTCATCGTGATGGATGGCGGCCAAACCCTCCTCTAGCCCCTCTAACCCAGTTCCACTTGTACAACCAAGGCAACGCCATGTTCCGACGAGGTCGATCCCTATGAACCGACGCCAACTACTGATCGCGATCGCGGCAGTCCCTGCCTTGGTGGGGGCCGTCGGTGCCCAGACGCCGATGCGGTATCCGGAAAAGGCGATTCGCCTGGTGGTTCCCTTTCCGCCGGGCGGCCCTACCGATGTGGTTGCCAGACTGATCGGAACCAAACTCTCCGAGCGTTTGGGCCAGGCGGTGATCATCGAGAATCGCGCCGGCGCCGGCGGATCGATCGGCGCAGAGGCGGTTGCCAGGGCAGCGCCCGACGGCTATACGCTGGTGATGGGCTCGACCGCCAACATGGCGGTGAACGTCACGTTGCACGACAAGCTTGGCTATGATCCCTTGAAGGACTTTGCCGCGATCAATCTCGCGGCGGTGGTGCCGAACCTGCTCGTCGTCGATCCGGCCTTTCCGGCCAACACCGTCGGCGAGCTGATCGCCATCGCGAAGGCGAAGCCCGAAGCCGTGACCTATGCGTCGGGCGGCGTCGGGACGCCAAGCCACCTGGCTGCGGAGCTGTTCAAGTCGATGTCCGGTGTGCAGATGCTCCACGTGCCCTACAAGGGAAGCATCCCGGCGCTGGCCGATGTGATGGGTGGTCAGGTCACACTGATGTTCGACAGCATGGCGTCCGCCTTGCCGTTCAGCAAGGCGGGCAAGCTCAAGGCCCTTGCCCAGACCGGCAACGAGCGCGCGGCTGCGGCCCCCGACATCCCCACGATCGCGGAGTCCGGCCTGCCCGGCTATGAGGTGACCGGCTGGTTCGGAATCCTGGCACCCGCGAACACGCCGCGCCCTGTCGTCGACAAGTTGTCCGCCGAGATCTCCGCCATCCTGGCGCTGCCCGAAGTCAAGGAACGCTACGCGGCGCTCGGACTGCAACCGGGGCCCGCCAACCCCGAGGCGTTCTCGGCCTTCATGAAAGCCGAGATCGCCAAGTGGGCAGCCGCCATCCGGGCCTCCGGCGCCAAGCGCGACTAGGAGCCCCCTTCCCATCGCACATCCGACACATCACCCGTTGCAGGAGTATCGCTTTGACCAAGACCGTGATCTACAGCCCCAAAGTACCCACTGCAACCTCGCCGCATTCGCATGCGGTGAAGAGTGGAAACCTGGTGTTCGTCTCAGGCTGCCCCGGCTACTTCGGCGACCTGCAACTCGCAAAGGGCGACTTCGCCGCGCAGATGCGCCAGGTGATGACCAACCTGCGCCACATCCTGGAAGCGGCGGGATCCTCGCTGGAGAAGGTCGTCAAGGTCAATGTGTTCCTCGACCGGCGCGCGGACTTTGAAGAGATGAACGACATCTACCGCGAGTACTTCGGCAACGACCCCCTGACCTGGCCCGCCCGGACAACGGTCGAAGCCAGGCTGCCCCGCAAAGACTTCCTTCTGGAGATCGAGTGTGTTGCAGAAGCCTGAGACCCCTCCTGTCACTTCCCCGCGCGTCACTCAGCTGAAGGCCCGCCGCCGCCTGCTGTCGGCGGGAGCTGCGGCGATCCTTCTTCCCGGAACGCTACTGGCGCAGCCGGGCGACTCCCGGCCGATCCGGATGATCGTGCCCTACGTCCCTGGCGGCGGCACCGATACGCTGGCTCGCCTGTTGGCGCCCATCATCGGCGAAGCGTTCGGGCAATCGGTCGTGGTGGAGAACCGGGCCGGAGCTGGCAGCACCATCGGCACACAAATGGTCGCCCGCGCTACACCGGACGGCCGCACAATCGGCATGATCGACGCGGCGTTCATCGCCAACCCGGCGCTGTACGTGGGGCTTCCCTATGACACCTTGCAAGACCTCCAGGCCGTCGTCTTCGTCGCCACGTCGCCTTTCGTGCTGTGCGTGCATCCGGACGTCAAGGCCCAGACCGTCCAGCAACTGGTGCAGCTCGCCAAGGCCGAACCGGGCAAGCTGACTTTCGGATCCGCGGGGCTAGGCGGCGGTACCCACATCGCGGGCGAGCAACTCAGGATGGCGGCAGACGTGGACATCGTTCATGTGCCCTACAAGGGGGGCGGGCAGCAGCTCACCGACCTCGTCGGCGGGCAGACCACGATGGGCTTCTTCGTGCCCAGTGTGGCGAAGCCGCAGATCGACGCTGGGCGGCTGCGAGCCCTGGCGGTCACCGGCAATGAGCGTTCCAGCCTTTTTCCGGACGCGCCTACGCTGGCGGATGCGGGACTGGGCCAGGTCAACGCCGGGGGTCTGAATGGAATCGTGGTTCCTTCGGGCACATCCGGGGATTTCATCGCCCGGCTGAACCGAGTGGTCGATCAGGCATTAAAAGGCGACACCGTCAGACGCCGCCTGATCGATACCGGCTACAAGCCGGTCGGCGGAAGCCCTGGGCAGTTCGAGGACTACCTCAAAACCGCCATACCGCGAATGAAGGCGGTCATCGAAGCCGCCGGCATTCAGCCGCAGCGTCTCTGACAGGCCGTCGACCATGAAACTGGCAACCTTCGAACACCGGGGCGCGAGACGCATCGGCGCGGTGTCCCCCGACCTCGAATCGGTGGTCATCTTCGCGCAAGACGGTGGGCATCCGGAGCTGCGGGACATGCAATCCCTGATCGAGGGCGGCGACGAGGCATTGGCGCTGGCCCGGGAGATCGAGCAGGCGCCCCCCGCCGGCGCTCGACTGGCGCTCGACGCCGTCAGGCTTCTTTCGCCGGTTCCGGTGCCGATCCAGATCAGGGACTTCCTGGTGTCGGAGAAGCTGTTCCGCCAGGCGCGGGCCCAGAACCTTCGTCTGCGCTGCGAAGGACTGGCCGATCCCGAGGAAGCGTTTCGCAAGGGTATCGAGCAAGGCGTCTGCACCCCGCCACCCGTCTGGTACGAACAGCCGATCTACTACAAGGCCAATCGGTTCACCGTCATCGGCACGGAGACGGATATCGAATGGCCGGCGTACGCGAAGCTGATGGACTATGAACTGGAGCTGGGGATGTTCGTCGGCCGGACGGGGCGCGACATCGAGCGCGCCGACGCCGCCGGCCACATCTTCGGATACACGATCTTCAACGACATGACTTCGCGCGACGCGATGAATCGCGAGGTCGTCGTCGGGCTCGGACCCGCCAAGGGAAAGGATTTCGATACCGGCAACGTCATCGGTCCCTGGATCGTGACTGCCGATGAGATACCGGATCCCGGCGCGCTGAAGATGACGGTGCGGATCAATGGTGAGTTCCGATCCTCCGGAAACATCGCCGAGATGCATCACGACTTCGAGGACATGATCGTGCACGTCTCCAAGGCGGAGACCCTCTACGCCGGCGAATTCTTCGGATCAGGAACGATCGGCGACGGCTCCGGGCAGGAGCATGGGATCTACCTGGAGCCGGGTGATGTGATCGAGTTCGACGTCGAGAAGATCGGCATCCTCAGAAACCGGATCATCAAGCGCTGACGACCGGCTTCATGGAGGCGCCCGGACAGCGACAGGGCCGCGGCTGGCTACTGTGGCTCGATACCTGCCTGCTTTGCCGCAGGATGAAGAAAAGCGCTCTTGCAGTTCGCATACGTGCTTCCAGATGAAGACTAGGGTTTGACTTCAGGGATTGACTTCAGGCAAGCGTGATGTCGGTCGTCACGCCGGCGGAGCGTCCTGCGGCGGCGAGCTTCACCGCGGTGCCGCCGACGCGGCCATCCATGGCCCTGCTCGGCAAGGCTGCGCTGGCGATGTGATGGGATGTCGCGCCGGATCTGCGTTCGGAGTTCGAGCCCGCTGGCGGGGACCGTGGGCGCCGCCCCCGACACGGAGCGGCATCTCTACGCGTTCGCGTACTCGGCCGCCCCAGCCGACGTCACTGGTTGTCGGACCCGGAACCTGTCACTACGGAGCGCCAAGTCACCGCTCGCTCCGACCTCCTGGGGAGTCGCTGAGAAGGTGTCCTCCGGTCTGGCGTGTAGCGGGGCAACGGCATAGACTTTCGGGCTTGGGAAGCTGTCCGCCAGAGAGGAGGAAGGCCATGAAAGTGCTGGTCACGGGGGCCAACGGTCACCTTGGCTACAACCTCGTCGCTGCGCTCCTCGCGGCGGGTCACGAAGTCCGCGGCAGCGTCAGGTCGCTCACGGACCCGGCCAAGACAGAGCGCCTGCGCCAGCTGGGCAACGTGGAACTGGTGGAAGTCGCGCTCGAACGGCCCGACCAGATGCGCGCCGCGATCCGCGACATCGAGGTCCTGTTCCATGCGGCCGCCATCTATGCCTACTATGCCCCAGGCCGTGCGGACGAGATCGTCGCCGCCTCAGTCAAGGGCGCGGAAGCCGCCATGCGCGCCGCGGCAGCTGCCAGGGTGCGCAAAGTCGTCGTAACCTCGTCCATCGTCACGCTGCCCCTCACGCGTGCCGGCGAGCCGCGGGTGAACGAGACCCAGTGGACGCCGGACCTTTCAGTGCCGTACGTGCGCGCCAAGGTCGAGGCGGAGCAGGTTGCATGGCGGCTGGCGCAGGAACTGGCGCTCGACCTCGTCACCATCCTCCCCGGCGCGATAGCGGGCCCGGGCTTCTCAAGCAACACGCCGAGCATCGACATCATCGAGGGGATGCTGCGTGGCGGCTTCCGCATGGGCGTGCCGGACTTCAACTTCCCGCTGGTGGACATCCGCGACGTGGTGGCCGCGCACCTGCTGGCCGCAGAGAAGCCCTCCGACGGCCGCTTCATCGTCTGCAACGATGTCCTGCCGTCGTTCCGGTCCATGCTCGATACTCTCCACGCCATCGATCCGGGAGTCCGCCAGCCCCTGATGACGATACCCGACTTCATGGCCGGCGCGCTGCCCTGGTTCGACTGGCTGAACCATCGTATGCTGGGCACGCCGCGATCCGCCACGCCCGAGCTCATGGCGATGTGTCGCGGCAGGATCTGGAATGCGGACAATGGCCGCGTCAAGGAAGTGCTCGGCTGGCGCCAGCAAATCACACAGGAGCAGTGCCTGCGCGACACGGTCGCGGTGCTTCGCGCCCGAAAACGGGTGCCGGGGAAACGGGTGCCGGCATGACACGTTCCACCCGCGCCCGGTCGCTGCGGACGCCACCGGCTAGAGTCTGCCGGCGTCGCGAACAGCCGAGCGCTTCGGGTCGGCCCCTTGCTGGCACTGTCACGCCCGCCCTGCATCCAGCCAATCGCGAGGTTCCTGGACCCTTTTCGCTCCACGTGAGATCCTGAAGTCCATTGAACTAACGCACGGGCGCGCGACGTCCGACGCCTCCGCCGCAAGCCTCAATAATCCTGACTTTATCGAGCACTCCATACTTGGAGTCCATAATCACTTCATCATCGGAATCGCGCGATGGGAGCTGTGCAATGATTTCCA
>JBBRJB010000065.1:0-9056 GCA_038220085.1 Burkholderiales bacterium | reverse complement strand
GCCGGAAGGCGGTCTCGAGGCCCTCCTGCGCGGGGCGCTCGCGCCGATGCTGGATCAGTTCCTGGCCGCCATCCGGCCGAAGAGCCCATAGAAGCTAGACGAACGGATGTTCTTCGGCCAGGATCGCCTGGCGTTCATCCGGGAAGCACTGCAGTCAGGTACTGACTGAGGCGCATGAACGTCAGTCAGCACTCGACGATGTTGACCGCGAGTCCGCCACGCGCGGTCTCCTTGTACTTCGTCATCATGTCGGCACCGGTCTCGCGCATGGTTTTGATGACTTTGTCCAGGCTCACGTGATGATTGCCGTCGCCGTGCAGCGCCATCCGGGCGGCGTTGATGGCTTTTACCGACGCGATCGCATTGCGCTCGATGCAGGGTATCTGGACCAGACCTCCGACCGGATCGCAGGTGAGCCCCAGGTGATGCTCCATGCCGATCTCGGCGGCGTTCTCCGCCTGGGCCGGCGTACCGCCGAGCACCGCGCACAGCGCGCCCGCCGCCATCGAGCAAGCCACGCCGACTTCGCCCTGGCAGCCGACCTCGGCGCCGGAGATCGAGGCGTTTTCCTTGTAGAGAATGCCGATCGCTGCCGCCGTCAGGAGAAAATCAATCACGCCTGCATCGTTGGCCCCCGCCACGAAGCGGGTGTAGTAGTGCAGCACGGCCGGAACGATGCCGGCCGCACCGTTGGTCGGCGCCGTGACCACCCGGCCACCGGCCGCGTTCTCCTCATTGACTGCCAGCGCGTAAAGATTTACCCAGTCGAGCACCTGCAGGGGATCCTGCAGCGCAGACTGCGCGTTCTCGCGCAGCCGCCGATGCAGATCCTGCGCGCGACGCCGGACCTTGAATCCGCCCGGCAGCGTCCCCCCGGTCCGGCAGCCCCGCTCGACGCAATCCTGCATTACCGACCAGATGCGCAGCAGACCGCCGTCGATCTCGGCATCGCTGCGCCAATGACGTTCATTGCGACGCATCAGGCCGGCAATCGTGCAGCCTTCGCGAAGGGTCAGGGTCAGGAGATCTGCCGCGCTGTGAAACGGAAGCGGCAGCACAGTCACGTCGGGCGCAATCACCTTCTGCCGGCCGCCATCGGCCACGACCTCGTCGCTGACGACGAAACCGCCGCCGACGGAGTAGTAGGTGCGCTCCAGCAGCGTCGCGCCGCCGTCCGAAAAAGCCTCGAAGCGCATGCCGTTGGCGTGGAACGGCAGCGACTCGCGGCGCAGGAACACCAGGTCCGATTTCTCGTCGAACGCGATCGGATGCCGCCCGAGCAGGCTCAGCCGGGCGTCGCTGCGAATCCTTTGCAGTTCCGTCGGAATGGACTCGACGTCGATCGTGTCCGGTTCATGCCCGGCCAGACCCAGGAGCACGGCCTTGTCGCTGCCATGTCCCTTGCCGGTCGCACCCAGGGAGCCGTACAGGCGTGCCCGCACCCGGGTGACCGCGCCGAGATGACCGTCGTGCTCGAGCCGGTGCGCGAACATGCGCGCCGCGCGCATCGGACCGACCGTATGCGAACTACTCGGCCCGATACCGATCTTGAACAGGTCGAAGACGCTGACAGCCAATTCGGTCCCCATCGCTTGCGGGCACCGGCTGCCCAGCGGCAGTCTAGCATCGCGCCCGCCGCCGCTTGACTCTATACCTGCTTCAGGGTTTGTAATGGCAGGCATGACAACGAAGTCCGCCCCCGCGCCCACCCTCGGCCCTGGCCACTGCCACGACCACGACGCCGGCCACGGCCCCGATCACTGCCGGCATGGCCACGACCACTCGCAGGGTGCACACGACCATCCCCGCATCGACGGACACGCTCACGGACACACCCAAGGACTCGCCCGACGGCCCGCTCCCGGCGAGGCCTCCGCGCCGGCCGGCTCGCGCTTTCGCGTGCCGGCAATGGATTGCGCCAGCGAGGAGTCCGACATCCGGCGCGGCCTGGAGGCCGTGGACGGCATCCGCTCCCTGGGTTTCCGCCTGGGCGAGCGCAGCCTGCACATCGACGCGGACACGCTCGCGCTCGCGCAGGCCGTTGCGGCAATTCGTGCGATCGGCTATGAAATCCACCCCTGGCCGCAATCGGGCGCGGGAGAACCCGGCGACCGACTTGACCACCACGCCGGCGCCAGTCCCGGCCTGACCAGGCTGCTGGTCGCCCTGGCCCTGGCGATCGGCGCGGAACTGCTGGCACTTGCCGGCCCGGACTCGCTGGCGGTGAAATCGCTGGGCATGGCCGTGGCCGCGGCAGCCATCGGGTTCGCCGGCCTGGATGTCGTCAGGAAGGGCCTGACCGCATTGCGCTACCGCCGGCTCAACATCAATGCCCTCATGACGGTGGCGGTGTGCGGCGCCTTTGCGATCGGCCAGTGGCCGGAAGCGGCGATGGTCATGGCCTTGTACGCCATCGCGGAGTTGATCGAAGCGCGTTCGGTGGACCGGGCCCGGGATGCGATCTCCGGGCTGCTCGCGCTGGCGCCGGACACGGCCGCGGTAAGGCAAGCGGATGGCGGCTGGCGCACCCTGGCGGTGGAAACCGTGATGCCCGACGCGATCGTGCGCGTGCGGCCCGGCGAGCGGGTGCCGATGGATGGCGTGGTCACTGAAGGCCAATCGGCCGTCGACCAGGCACCGATCACCGGCGAGAGCATTCCGGTCGACAAGTTCGCGGGCGACCTGGTGTTCGCCGGCACGATCAACCAGACCGGCACGATCGAACTGAGGGTGACCGCAGCCGCCTCCAGTTCCACACTGGCACGCATCATCCACTCGGTCGAACAGGCCCAGGGCAGCCGGGCGCCCACCCAGCGATTCGTCGACCGGTTCGCTGCGATCTACACGCCGGCGGTGTTCGTACTGGCGCTGGCGGTTGCGCTGCTGGGACCCGCACTGCTGGGCTGGTCCTGGCTGACCGCGGTCTACAAGGCACTGGTGCTGCTGGTGATCGCCTGCCCGTGCGCGCTGGTGATTTCAACGCCGGTGACCGTGGTCAGCGGCCTGGCCGCTGCGGCGCGCCTGGGGATCCTGATCAAGGGCGGTGTCTTCCTGGAAGACGCGCGCAAGCTCAAGGCAGTGGCGCTGGACAAGACCGGGACACTGACCGAGGGACGGCCCGTGCTGATGCACTGGTCGCCGCTCGACGATTCGCGCAGTCCGGCGGAGTTCGAACCGATTGCCGCGGCACTGGCGGGACATTCCACCCACCCGGTCTCGCGCGCCATCGCGCAGGGGCTGCAGCCCTCGCAGCTTGCCGTCACCGGATTCGAGGCAATCGCCGGACGCGGCGTGCGGGCCACAGTCGACGGCACCCGCTACCTGCTCGGCAACCATCGTCTGCTCGAGGACCTCGGCCAGTGCAGCCCCGAACTCGAAGCCAGGCTCAAGCCGCACGAGGATGCCGGCCGCAGCGTCACCGTGCTCGCATCGGCGGCGGGGCCGCTGGCGCTGTTCGCCGTCGCAGATCCGATCAGGGCCGGCGCCCGCGATGCGGTTGCCGACCTGAAGTCGCTGGGCCTGGTCCCGGTCATGCTCAGCGGCGACAACCAGGCGACCGCGACCGCGATCGCGCGGCAGGCCGGCATCGAAGATGCGCGCGGCAACCTGTTGCCGGACGACAAGCTGGCGGTGATCCAGGCGCTTCAGGCCCGGCATGGCCCCACGGCGATGATCGGCGACGGCATCAACGACGCCCCGGCGCTGGCGCAGGCGGACATCGGCGTGGCAATGGGCGCCGCCGGCACCGATACCGCGATGGAGGCGGCCGACGTCGTGGTGATGAACGACGATCTGCATCGCGTCGGCACCACGGTTCGACTGTCCCGGGCCACGCATCGGGTGCTGTGGCAGAACATCTCGCTCGCCCTCGGGATCAAGGGCGTGTTCCTGCTGCTGGCCGTGTTCGACGACGCCACGATGTGGATGGCCGTTTTCGCCGACATGGGCGCAAGCCTCCTGGTCGTGGCCAACGGCTTGCGGCTGCTGAGATTCCGGCACGCATGACCTGACAGGTCATCGGCCCGCGCTACACCTACTTCTTCAGCAGGGTTCCGAGTATTCCCCTGGGCATGAAGATGATGAACAGGATCAGCAGCGCACCGTAGACCGTCATGTCCACACCGTGATACTGGTTGCCGATCAGCACCCGCAAGGTCTCCGACAGGGCCAGCAGGAACATCGCGCCCACGGTCGGGCCCAGCCGCACGAACATCCCGCCGGCAATCGCGCCGAACACCAGCTGCAGCGAGATCGCGATGCCCGAGACAGTATCCGGGTTCACGTAGAGCTGGTATTGCGCATAGAGGACGCCGCCCACCGCCGTCAGCCCCGCCGACAGCATGGTGACGCCCAGCTTGGTGCGTGCCACCGGGATGCCGATCGACGCCGCCGCGTCTTCGTCTTCGCTGATCGCCTGCAATGCACGCCGTGAGGGGTGCCGGTCGGCCATTTTCCAGACCACCAGCCCGAACAGCCACACCGCCAGGGCGATATAGAACCAGACCGTCTTGTCGGAGAACTGCATGGCGTAGATGCTGTAGCTGGCGCCATCGGCCAGTCCCGACATCGGCGTGATGCCGAGCGAGCCACCGGTGTAGTCCCGCAGGGCGACGATCACCAGCCGCGTGACCTCCGACAGGGCCAGGGTCACGATGGCGAAGTAGTGGCCGATGATCCGGAAGCGGAAACACGGATAGCCGATCAGCATCGCGACGAGCACCGACAGCGCGATGCCGACCACCGCGCCCAGCCACGGGGTGATGCCGAACCCGTTCCACAGCAGCACGACGCTGTAGGCGCCGATCCCCATGAAGGCGCCGTGCCCGAAGCTGACCATGCCGAGTCGACCCATGATCGCCCAGCTGGTATAGATGTAGGACCAGATCAGGGCGACGATGACCAGGTGCAGCGGATACTCGCCCAGCCCCAGCCACGGCAGCAGCAGGAAGACACCGAGGACCGCGATCCACACCCCCTTTAGCGTGCCGCTCGGCCCTGCTTCCACCACCAGCGGCCGGCTGCTTGCCGCATTCGGGGCCGGCACCGGCGCCTCGATCTGATTGCTCATTCAGTTCTGCCCGCGCTCATCGCGTGCTGGGCGCGAGAATGCCCTGCGGACGCCAGAACATCATCGCGATGAAGAACGCAAACGCGATGACGTAGCCCCATTCGAGGTGGAACAGGAATCCACCGACCGAGATGAACTGGGCAAAGATGAAGGAGGCGACGAAGCCGCCGACGAGGTTGCCGAGGCCGCCCATCACGCAGATGAGGAAAGTCAACGGGCCGAACGACAATCCGATCGCCGGATGGATGTCATACTGCAGGACCAGCAGGCAGGCGGCAAGTCCGGCCAGGGCGCCCCCGATCGCCGACGTGACCAGGTAGACGCGATTGGGGTTGACGCCCATCAAAGGCATGATTCCCCGGTCCTGGCTGATCGCCCGGATCGCCACGCCGGTGAACGTGTGTCGCAGGTACCAGCCGGTGGCTCCGATGGCAGCCAGCGCCACCACGAAGGCGAGCAGGCGGGCGCTCGAGAGGTACATGTCGGCGACGTTGATGCCAGGCATGCGCACGCCGATATTGCGGAAGTCGATGCCGAAGATCACGGTGGCCAGCGCCTGCAGCAGGAACAGCACGCCGCCGGTCACCAGCAGCTGGTTGATCGGTTCGGCGGCGAGCACCGGGCGGATGATGAAATAGTGCAGCCCCGCCCCCATGACCGCCACCAGGACGACCGCCGCCGGAAACGCCAGCCATAAGGAAACGCCCTGCGGCACATGCAGCCACCAGATGGTGTACATGCCGATCATGATCAGTTCCGCATAGCAGATCCAGACGACGTCGATGACGCCGAAGATCAGATTCAGGCCGAGCGACAAAAGGGCGAACAGTCCACCGAGCAGCAGTCCGTTGACCACCGCCTCGAGCAGGAAGATATCGAAGATCGATTCCATGTTGCGGTCAGATTCCCAGGTAGGCTTTGCGTACGGCATCGTTGGACAACATTTCGGCCGCGGTGCCGCTGGCCCGCATCCGTCCGGTTTCCATCAGGTAGGCACGGTCCACCACGCCGAGGACCTGGCGCACGTTCTGCTCCACGATCAGCACCGTGTAGCCCTCCGCGCGGATCTTCTGGATGAGACCGAAGATGGACTGGACGATCACCGGCGCAAGACCTGCTGACGGCTCGTCCAGCAGCAGCAGCCGCGGGCCGCTCATCAAGGCGCGGCCGATGGCGCACATCTGCTGTTCGCCGCCCGACATGGTGCCGGCCAGTTGCAGGCGGCGCTCCTGCATCCGCGGAAACAGCGAATAGACAAACGCCAGCCGCGACGCCAGCTGGCTTCTCGCCGCCGGAAGATATGCGCCGATGCGCAGATTGTCCTCCACCGTCAGTCGCGGGAACAACCGGCGGCCTTCCGGCACCTGGGCAATGCCCAGACCGATGACTTCCCAGGCCGGCAGCCCGTCGAAGCGCCGCCCGTCCATCAGCAGTTCTCCCCGGGTGCTGGCGATGAGCCGCGAAATCACCCGCAGGAGCGTCGTCTTGCCGGCGCCGTTGGGACCGATCACAGCAACCGCTTCGCCTGCCCGCACCTCGAGATCGACGTCGAACAGCGCCTGGAAGCTGCCGTAGCCGGCGCTGACCTTGCGCAATTCCAGCAGGTTGTCGCTCATGCCGCGGGACCCGTCGCATCGCCCTGGCGCTGGACCTGCTCCTGGATCTCGGTCGCATCGGTACCCAGGTAGACCTCGATCACCTTGGGATGGTTGGCCACCTCGGCAGGGCTGCCGTGCGCAATGACTTCGCCGTGATCGAGCACGATACAGCGGTCGACCACCCGCATCAGCACCCCCATGATGTGCTCGACCCAGATGATGGTGATCCCGCGCTCACGCCGGATGCGCGAAAGCATGTCGGCGGCCTGTTCCATCTCCTGCTCGTCAAGACCGCCCAGGCTTTCGTCTGCCAGCAGCAGTTGCGGCCGGGTGGCAAGCGCGCGCGCCATTTCCAGCTTCTTGAGTCCCGCCGCGCCGAGCCCGTCCACCTGCGCAGTGCCGCTGGTCGGCAGGCCGACCAGTTCCAGCGCGTCGGCCGCCTGATGCTGGGCCTCGAGCGGACTCAAGCGTCGTGACGACCCGTAGAACGCAGCCAGGCTGGCATTGTCCAGGATCGACAGCTTGCGAAACGGCCGGGGTATCTGGAAGGTACGGGCGACGCCGGCGCGGCAGACCTCATTCGGCATGGTGCCGCCGATCTCCCTGCCCTGCAGCCGGATCGAACCCTCACTCGGCGCCAGGGTGCCGGCGATCAGGTTGAAGGTCGTGCTCTTGCCGGACCCGTTGGGGCCGATCAGCCCCAGGATTTCCCCCTTGTCCAGCGAGAACGACACCTTCTGGACCGCCGTGAATCCCCCGAAACGCCTGGTCAGATCACGTACGGATAGCAGCGCGTTGTCCACCGGCACTCAGGGCGCGTAGGCGTGCCCCTTGGGCAGCGGCAGCACGGCGTCCTTGGTCTTGATCGCCGCCGGCCACACCACCGCCGTCTCTTTGCCGATGTACTGCATCACCGCCGGCGATGAACGCTCGCTCTGCCCCGCCATCGGCGAGCCGGGCGGAAAGAACTTGACGCCATAGCCCTGGATGGTCCCGCCTTCCGGGATGTCGGTCTCCAGCGCCGCCTTGCGCAAGGACTCCGGGTCGATACCGCCGTACTTCTTGATCGCGCGCGGCAGGACATCGTTGAGGAAGATCCAGGACTGATTGAAACCCATCGAGACGTGCGGCGGCACCTCGTCGGCCTTGGTCTCGGCCTTGTAGCGCTTGATCATCTCCTGGGTCAGGTCGCCCAGGCCGGGAGCGAGCGTCTTGGGGTCGAGCAGCTGCGCGGCCACCGGGTCGACGTTGTAGATGAAGTTGGCGTCGTCCCCGAAGGTCGCGTAGAGCTTGTCGAACTGCCCGTAGCCCGCGCCGTGTCCGATCAGGGCCGACCATTTGAGGTTCTGCTCCTTGGCCTGGCGCAGGAACAGCGTGATGTCCGGGTTGTAGCCGGTATGCAGGATGACGTCCGCACGGGCGCGACGCAGCTTGGTGACCAGGGGTGACAGATCCGGCGCGGTGGCCGAGTAGCCCTCCTTCAGCACCAGTTGCATGCCGTATTCCTTGCAGGCCGATTCGTTGCCCGAGGCCACGCCGGCGCCGTAGGGCCCGTCCTCGTAGATGATCGCGACGCGCAGGTCCTTGGGCTCCTTGCCCAGCCGCGCCTTGGACTGCTCCTTGAGGAACGTGCAGGATGCAGCACCGAACTGATCGGAGTGCACCTGTGCCCTGAACACATAGGAGAAGTTTTTGTCCTTGAGCACCGCGGAGGCGACACAGACGTTCATCCACATGAACCGCTTGGCGGCGTCGACCTTCTGGGCCATCGGCACGCATTGCGCGCTGGAGAACAAGCCCATGATGAGGTCCACGTTCTCCTGGTTGAGCAGGCGCTCGGACTCGTTGATGGAGACATCGACCTTGCTCTGTGCATCGGCGTAGATCGGCTTGATCTTGTAGCCTTCGACCCCGCCTTTTTCATTGACCATGTCGATGGCGTACTTGGTCCCGAGGTTGCTGGCAACCGAGCCGCCCGCAGCGAGCGGGCCGGAGAGATCGAAGATGACGCCGATCTTGACTTCCTTCACCTGGGCGACAGCCGGCCCCAGGGCAAATGCCAAAGCGGCACCCGCCACCATCAGTGACTTCAACATGCTTTGTCTCCTTCGCCTTGGGGCGCCGCAGGCCTGCGCGCCGATAATCTTGCGACCGCCGATCAGTCGGTGAGCAATCGTATTCTCAAGTCACGCGCCGTACAACCCCGTGAATCCCCGGTCCCCGGCGCTATCAGCCGCCGCGGATGGCCCGGGTCAGCATGTAGGCGGACAGGCCGCTCAGCACCATCGCGAACACGGCCCGCATCTTGTTGACGGACAAGGCGTGGGCAGTGCGCGCGCCCAGCGGCGCCGTCAGCACGCTGGCCGGCACGATCGCCGCCAGCGCAGGCA
>JBBRJB010000064.1:0-9112 GCA_038220085.1 Burkholderiales bacterium | reverse complement strand
TCCTGCACTTCATCGACGATGTAGCGCGACAAGGCCTCGATGCCCAGCAGGCGCAGGATGTCGTGAGGATCCGCAGGCCCGTCGACGATCATCTCGCCCTTGTTGACCACCTGGCCGTCGTGCACCAGCACGTGCTTTTCCTTCGGGATCAGGAACTCGTGGGCATTGCCGTCCAGGTCGGTGATGACCAGGCGCTGCTTACCCTTGGTGTCCTTGCCGAAGGATACGGTACCGGTGACCTCCGCCAGCATGCCGGCATCCTTGGGCGAACGCGCTTCGAACAGCTCCGCCACCCGCGGCAGGCCGCCGGTGATGTCGCGGTTCTTCTGCGTCTCCTGCGGAATCCTCGCCAGCACGTCGCCGACCGAGACCGACTGCCCGTCCCGCACGGTGATCAGGGCGCCGACCGGGAAGCCGATCTGAACCGAGTGGTCGGTCGCGGCGATCTTGACCTCCTCCCCGGCCTCGTTGATCAGTTTCATGGTCGGGCGGACATTCTTCGCGCTGCTGGCGCTGCGCCGCTTCGCATCGATGACGACCTGTGTCGAAAGACCGGTCACTTCGTCGATCTGCTTGGCGACAGTGACGCCTTCCTCGACGTTCTCGAACTTCACCGTACCCGCGTACTCGGTGATGATCGGGCGGGTGAGCGGATCCCAGCTGGCCAGCTGCATGCCGGCCTTGACCGCATGGCCGTCCTGTACCAGCAAGGTCGCGCCGTAGGGAATCTTGTGTCGCTCCCGTTCGCGGCCGTTGTCGTCCGTGATCATCACCTCGCCGGAGCGGGAGATGACGATCGCTTCACCTTTGGTGCTGCTGATGTAGCGCATGGTGGGCGTGAAGCGGGCGACACCGTTGGACTTGGCTTCCACCGAACTGGAGACCGCAGCGCGTGAGGCAGCACCGCCGATGTGGAACGTCCGCATCGTGAGCTGCGTTCCCGGTTCACCGATCGACTGCGCGGCTATGACACCGACCGCCTCGCCGACGTTGACCAGCGAGCCGCGGCCGAGATCGCGGCCGTAGCACTTCGCACACAGGCCATAGCGCGTATTGCAGGTGAGCGGAGTGCGCACCCTGACCTCGTCTATACCCAGCTGCTCGATCCGCTCGACGGTGTCCTCGTCGAGCAGGGTGCCGGCTTCGAAGAGCGTCTCCTGCGACTCCGGGTTCACGACATCGACGGCCGCGACGCGGCCCAGCACCCGGTCACGCAGCGCTTCGATGACCTCGCCACCTTCCACCAGCGCACGCATGGCGACCCCATTGCTGGTGCCGCAATCGACTCCGGTCACCACGAGGTCCTGGGTCACGTCGACCAGACGGCGCGTCAGATAGCCGGAGTTGGCGGTCTTGAGGGCCGTATCAGCCAGGCCCTTCCGGGCGCCGTGCGTCGAGATGAAGTACTGCAGGACGTTCAGCCCTTCCCGGAAGTTCGCGGTGATCGGCGTTTCGATGATCGAGCCGTCAGGCTTGGCCATCAGGCCGCGCATGCCCGCCAGCTGTCGGATCTGCGCTGCCGAGCCCCGTGCGCCGGAGTCTGCCATCATGTAGATGGCGTTGAAGGACTCCTGCTTGACAGTGTTGCCGTGGCGGTCGATGACGTTCTCGGTGGCAAGCTGGTCCATCATGGCCTTGCCGACCTGATCGCCCGCCTTGGACCAGATGTCCACGACCTTGTTGTAGCGCTCGCCCTGGGTCACGAGACCGGACGTGTACTGCTGTTCGATCTCCTTGACCTCCTTCTCTGCGGCACCGAGGATCGCCGGCTTGCTGGGGGGGACCAGCATGTCGTCGATCGCGATCGAGATGCCGCCGCGGGTCGCCAGCCGGAAACCGCTCTGCATCAGCTGGTCGGCGAAGATCACCGTGGCACGCAGTCCGCAGCGACGGAAGGACGCATTGATCAGGCGCGAGATCTCCTTCTTCTTCAACGCCTTGTTCATCAGTTCGAACGGCAGACCCTTGGGAAGGATCTCCGAAAGCAGCGCCCGGCCGACCGTCGTTTCGGCCATCTTGCGCACCGGGCGGAAATCATCGCCGTCCTTGGCATATTCCACCAGGCGCACCGAGATGCGCGTGGCCAGTTCGACTTCCTTGTTGTCGTAGGCGCGCTGGACTTCCTTGACGTCGGCGAACATCATGCCTTCGCCTTTGCCGTTGATCTTGTCGCGCGTGGCATAGTAAAGGCCCAGCACGATGTCCTGCGAAGGAACGATTGACGGCTCGCCGTTGGAGGGGAACAGCACATTGTTGGACGCGAGCATCAGCGTGCGCGCTTCCATCTGCGCTTCCAGTGACAACGGCACGTGCACGGCCATCTGGTCGCCGTCGAAGTCGGCGTTGAAGGCCGCGCATACCAGCGGATGCAGCTGGATCGCCTTGCCCTCGATCAGGACCGGCTCAAAGGCCTGGATGCCCAGACGGTGAAGCGTCGGGGCCCGGTTCAGCATGACCGGGTGCTCGCGGATCACTTCTTCCAGGATGTCCCAGACGATGGGTTCCTGGTTCTCCACGAACTTCTTCGCCTGTTTGATGGTCGTGGCAACGCCCATCGTCTCCAGCTTGTTGAAGATGAACGGCTTGAAGAGTTCCAGGGCCATCAGCTTGGGCAGCCCGCACTGGTGCAGTTTCAACTGGGGGCCGACCACGATCACCGAACGACCGGAGTAGTCCACCCGCTTGCCCAGCAGGTTCTGGCGGAAACGGCCGCCCTTGCCTTTGATCATGTCGGCGAGCGACTTGAGCGCCCGCTTGTTGGCACCGGTCATCGCCTTGCCGCGACGTCCGTTGTCCAGCAGCGAGTCCACCGACTCCTGGAGCATCCGCTTCTCGTTGCGCACGATGATCTCGGGAGCCTTCAGCTCGAGCAGCCGCTTCAGCCGGTTGTTCCGGTTGATGACGCGCCGATAGAGATCGTTCAGGTCCGAGGTGGCGAAGCGACCGCCGTCGAGCGGAACCAGGGGCCGCAGCTCGGGCGGCAGCACCGGCAGCACTTCCATCACCATCCACTCGGGTTTGATGCCCGAGCGCTGGAACCCCTCCAGCACCTTCAGACGCTTGGCGAGCTTCTTGATTTTTGCTTCCGACGTGGTGACCTGCAGCTCGTCCCGCAGCGTTTCCACCACGCGGTCGACATTGATCGACTTCAGCAGGTGGCGGATGCCCTCCGCACCCATCGACGCATCGAACTCGTCACCGAATTCATCCGTCTTCGCCAGAAAGTCGTCTTCGGTCAGCAGCTGGTTGCGCTTGAGGGGCGTCATGCCCGGTTCGACGACGACGTACGCCTCGAAATACAGCACCCGTTCGATGTCGCGCAGCGTCATGTCGAGCACCATGCCCAGGCGCGACGGCAGCGACTTCAGGAACCAGATATGCGCGGTCGGACTGGCCAGCTCGATATGCCCCATCCGTTCGCGGCGGACCTTGGCGAGCGTGACCTCGACACCGCACTTCTCACAGATCACCCCACGATGCTTCAGGCGCTTGTACTTGCCGCACAGGCACTCGTAGTCCTTGATCGGTCCGAAGATCTTGGCGCAGAAGAGCCCGTCGCGCTCGGGCTTGAAGGTGCGATAGTTGATGGTCTCCGGCTTCTTGACCTCGCCGAACGACCAGGAGCGGATCTTCTCCGGCGACGCGAGCCCGATCTTGATCGCGTCGAAGTGCTCTTCTTCCTCAACCTGCTTAAAGAGATCAAGCAATGCTTTCATATTCTCTCCAGGTACAACAAATTTTCGAATCCAGTTGCCGACCGTTCACAGCCGCAAGTTCCGCATGACTACACCGAGAACCCAGTTGCAGCCGCGGATCCGGCTCTGCCGGTCCGCTGGCTGCGCCCCCCGGGGGGAGGCGCCGCAGGCGCTTCGGGGGGAGCCTCAACTCCTTTCCAGGTCGATGTCGATGCCCAGAGAGCGGATCTCCTTGACCAGCACGTTGAACGACTCCGGCATGCCGGCATCGATCGTGTGCTCGCCCTTGACCAGGTTCTCGTAGACCTTGGTCCGGCCGTTCACGTCGTCGGACTTGACCGTCAGCATTTCCTGCAGCGTGTAGGAAGCCCCGTAGGCCTCCAGCGCCCACACCTCCATCTCGCCGAAACGCTGGCCGCCGAACTGCGCCTTGCCGCCCAGCGGCTGCTGGGTGACCAGGCTGTAGGGTCCCGTCGAGCGGGCGTGCATCTTGTCGTCCACCAGGTGATGCAGCTTCAGCACGTGCATGTAGCCCACCGTGACCAGCCGGTCGAACGCATCGCCGGTACGCCCGTCGTACAACGTGACCTGGGTCTTGCTCGGCCGGAAACCGAGCCTCGCGGTCTGCGGGTCGTCGTCCGGGAAGGCGACATCGAGCGCTGCACGGATTTCCTCCTCCGAGGCGCCGTCGAACACCGGTGTGGCGAACGGCACGCCCCGGCGCAGGTTGACGGCCAGCTCTTTCAGCTCATCTTCCGTCATGCTGGCAAGATCAGCCTTCTCGCCGCTGGTGTTGTAGACCACTTCCAGGTAGCGGCGAAGCTCCGAGGTCTTGACGTGGCGGTCGAGCATTTCGCCGATGCGCAGCCCGATGCCCTTGGCCGCCCAACCCAGGTGGGTCTCCAGGATCTGGCCCACGTTCATCCGCGACGGCACGCCGAGCGGGTTCAGGACGATGTCGGCCGGCGTGCCGTCGGCCATGTACGGCATGTCCTCGATCGGCACGATGCGCGACACGACACCCTTGTTGCCGTGACGACCGGCCATCTTGTCACCAGGTTGCAGGCGCCGCTTGACGGCCAGGTACACCTTGACCATCTTGAGCACGCCCGGAGGCAGCTCGTCACCCTGGGTCAGCTTCTTGCGCTTCTCCTCGAACGACAGGTCGAACTGGTGGCGCTTCTGCTCCACCGACTCCTTGAGGGCCTCGAGCTGGCCGGCTGCCGTTTCGTCGGCCAGGCGCACTTCGAACCAGTGGTACCGGTCCAGGTCCTGCAGGTATTCCGCCGTTACTACGGCGCCCTTGGCCAGCTTCTTCGGCCCGCCATTGGCAGGCTTGCCGACCATCAGGCGCTCGATCCGGCTGAATGAGTCGTTCTCGACGATACGCAGCTGGTCGTTGAGATCCAGCCGAAAGCGCTTGAGTTCGTCGTCGATGATCGACTGGGCCCGCTTGTCCCGGGTGATGCCCTCACGGGTAAACACCTGGACGTCGATCACCGTGCCGCTCATGCCCGAAGGCACGCGCAGGCTGGTGTCCTTGACGTCGGAGGCCTTCTCGCCAAAGATCGCGCGCAGCAGCTTTTCTTCCGGCGTCAGCTGGGTTTCGCCCTTGGGCGTGACCTTGCCGACCAGGACGTCGCCGGCGTTGACCTCGGCACCGATGTAGACGATGCCGGAGTCGTCCAGCCGCCCGAGCTGACCTTCGGAAAGGTTGGAGATATCGCGGGAGATCTCCTCGGGACCGAGTTTCGTGTCCCGCGCCAGCACCGACAGTTCCTCGATGTGGATCGAGGTGTAGCGGTCGTCCGACACCACCTTCTCCGAGATCAGGATCGAATCCTCGAAGTTGTAGCCGTTCCAGGGCATGAACGCTACCAGCATGTTCTGCCCAAGCGCCAGTTCACCCAGGTCGGTGGAGGCGCCATCCGCAATCACGTCACCCGCCACCAGCCTATCACCCTTCTTGACGATCGGGCGCTGATTGATATTGGTGTTCTGGTTGCTGCGGGTGTACTTGATCAGGTTGTAGATATCCACGCCGACTTCGCCGGACGCGGCTTCCTCGTCGTTGACCCTCACAACCACCCGGTTCGCGTCGACATAGTCCACCAGGCCGCCGCGCAGGGCCGTGACGACGGTGCCCGAGTCCACGGCGCAGGTGCGCTCGATCCCGGTGCCGACCAGCGGCTTCTCGGGACGCAGGCAGGGGACCGCCTGGCGCTGCATGTTCGACCCCATCAGGGCGCGGTTGGCGTCGTCGTGCTCGAGGAACGGAATCAACGAGGCGGCCACCGATACGATCTGCGACGGCGCGACGTCGATGTACTCCACCCGATCGGGCGAAACCAGCTGGGTTTCACCGTTGATACGCACCGATACCAGATCGCCGGTCAGCTTGCCGGCGTCGTTCACCGCCGCATTGGCCTGGGCGATGACGTAGCGGCCCTCCTCGATCGCGGAGAGGAAGTCGATCTGGTTGGTGAGCGTGCTTTCGTTGATCTTGCGATACGGGGTTTCCAGGAAACCGAACTCGTTGAGCCGGGCATACAGCGCCAGGGAATTGATCAGGCCGATGTTCGGGCCTTCCGGGGTCTCGATCGGGCACACCCGGCCGTAATGGGTGGGATGCACGTCCCTGACTTCAAAACCGGCACGCTCGCGGGTCAGTCCACCCGGTCCGAGGGCTGATACACGCCGCTTGTGCGTGATCTCGGACAGCGGATTGGTCTGGTCCATGAACTGCGACAGCTGCGAGCTGCCGAAGAACTCACGGATGGCGGCGCTGATCGGCTTGCTGTTGATCAGGTCATGCGGCAGGAGATTCTCGGTTTCAGCCTGACCCAGCCGCTCACGCACGGCGCGCTCGACACGCACCAGGCCGGCACGGAACTGGTTCTCTGCCAGCTCGCCGACACAGCGCACCCGGCGATTGCCGAGGTGATCGATATCGTCGATCTCGCCCTTGCCGTTGCGCAGGTCCACCAGGATCTTGATCACGGACACAATGTCGTCGTTCTCAAGCGTCATCGGACCGGTGGGGTCCTCGCGTTCGACGCGGCGGTTGAACTTCATCCGCCCGACGCGTGACAGGTCGTAGGTGTCCGGGTTGTAGAACAACCGGTTGAACAGAGCCTCCACCGCGTCTTCCGTAGGCGGCTCACCGGGGCGCATCATGCGATAGATGGCGATCCGCGCCGAGATCTGGTCGGCGGAATCGTCCAGGCGCAGCGTCTGAGAAATGTACGGACCGGAGTCAAGGTCGTTGGTGTAGATGGTGCGGAACTCGCGCACCCCAGCCTCACGCAGCTTGCCAACCACTTCTTCGGTAAGCTCGTCGTTGGCCTTGGCCAGGATCTCGCCGGTGTCCGGGTCGACCACATTGCTGGCCAGGGTCCGGGCGACCAGGAAGTCTTCGGGCACCGAGATCAGTTTCAGGCCCGCGTTCTCGAGGTCGCGGATGTGCTTGGCATTGATCCGCTTGTCCTTCGCGACAATTACCTTGCCGTCGCGGTCCGCGATGTCGAATCGGGCGGTCTCGCCCTTCAGACGCTCGGGCACCAGTTCCATCTGCGCACCGTCATCCATCATCTTGAAGGTGTCGAAGACGAAGAAATGCGCGAGGATCTGCTCGGGCGTCATGCCGATCGCCTTCAGCAGGATCGTCACCGGCATCTTGCGGCGGCGATCGACCCGGAAGTACAGCACGTCCTTGGCGTCGAACTCGAAGTCCAGCCAGGAACCGCGATACGGGATGATCCGGGCCGAGAACAGCAGCTTGCCGGAACTGTGGGTCTTGCCGCGGTCATGCTCGAAGAACACTCCGGGCGAACGATGCAACTGGGAGACGATCACGCGTTCGGTGCCGTTGACGACGAACGAGCCGGTGGTGGTCATCAGGGGGATTTCCCCCATGTAAACCTCCTGCTCCTTCACTTCCTTGACCGTGGGCTTGCTGGCCTCGCGGTCCATGATCACCAGACGCACCTTGGCGCGCAGCGGCGCGCAGAAGGTCAGCCCGCGCTGCTGGCACTCCTTGACGTCGAACGCCGGGTGCCCGAGCACATAGCTGACGAACTCCAGCCGGGCCATGTCGTTGTGCGACGAGATCGGGAAGATCGACTTGAAGGCGGCCTGCAGGCCGTCTTCCTTGCGGCGATCCGCAGGACTGGAAGCCTGCAGAAACGCGGAGTACGACTCCAGCTGCGTCGCCAGGAGGTAGGGAACCTCCTGCACGACACGGCGCTTGCCGTAACTTTTGCGGATGCGCTTCTTTTCGGTGAACGAGTAAGTCATGGACTCTCCGTGAGACGTCGGGGTCACAAATCAGATAGGGGGAAATCGAAAAACCTGACCGGGACAGGGGGCAACCTGCCGCGATATGAAGCTTGAGCGGGGACTCGGGATGCTCCGCGACGGTCTGCGCAGGAACGGCGCAAACCCCTGCAGGACCCGGCTCTGCGCAGTCGGGTCCTGCAGGGGCTCTTCAATCCAAGGCCGGGAACGTTCCCGCCAGCCGTCATGCGACTGCAGATGGGAACGGGCGCCAGCACTATCAAGCCCGCAACGCGGTTACCGGCACCGGCCGGACACAGGTGTCCGGCCGTGCGAGGCCCCAGCGCGGGCGCGGGTGCTTTCGGCCTTGAATGACAGCCCAAGACTTTACTTGACCTCGACCTTGGCGCCGACGTCCTCGAGCTGCTTCCTCAGTGCTGCCGCGTCAGCCTTGGAAATTCCTTCCTTGACCGCCTTGGGAGCACCGTCGACCAGATCCTTGGCTTCCTTCAAGCCCAGGCCGGTCGCAGCACGAACGACCTTGATCGCCTCGACCTTCTTCTCGCCGGCGGCCAGCAGCATGACCGTGAATTCGGTCTGCTCTTCGGCCGGAGCGGCGGCGGCGCCACCACCGGCAGGCGCGGCAACCGTTACGGCGGCGGCAGCGGCCGAGACGCCGAACTTCTCTTCCATCATCTTGATCAGTTCCGAGAGTTCCAGAACCGTCAAACCTGCGACTGCGTCGAGGATTTCTTCTTTCTTGAGAGCCATCTGATTTCTCCAGTCCGATTGCAATATGCGTTGATGTCTGTTGATCGAATCGATGTCGGCGGGCGCCGGTGATCAGGCGCCCGGGGTAGCTGCTTCAGTAGCTGCTTCAGTAGCTGCTTCGCTAGCTGCTTCAGTAGCTGCTTCGCTAGCTGCTTCGGCAGTTGCTTCCGCTTGTGGCGCACCCTGCTCGCGCTGTTCACGAACGGCCGCGAGACCCCGGACGAACTTGGTCGGCACCTCGTTGAGGGTACGGACAAAGGTCGCAACCGGCGCCTGCATGGTGCCCAGCAGCGTGGCAAGCAGCTCCTCACGGCTGGGCATCGTGGCCAGCGCTTGCACGCCGGTGGCATCCATGACCGAATTCGGCATGG
>JBBRJB010000063.1:0-9181 GCA_038220085.1 Burkholderiales bacterium | reverse complement strand
ACCCGCAGGAAAGGACGCGGCAGGCCGAACGGGAAATCGAAACCGGCCACCCAGGCATCGGGAATGGCCAGCCACTGCGCGAAGGCCGCCAGCGACGACAGGCGATGGTGCGCCACGACGTGCAGCACGGGATCCGCTTGCAGGTCGAGATACCCCGCCGCCAGGGTGATCGGCTTGCGCCCCGTCGGCGAACTGCTGAAGTCGATTCCGACGATCCTCACAGGCTGCGCAGGTGCCGTCGGGCAAGTTCCTCGATCGCCTGGACATTGCTCCAGGAGAAGCAGCGCGATGCCGCCTGATCCCACGGCAACCACTGATAGCGCAGGTGCTCGCGGGGGGCGATGGTGATCGGCAGCGCCCGCGGCAGTTCCAGCGAAAACACGTGCTCGGTGTTGTGTGTCACCCCGTCGGCGTAGCGATGACGCCAGTGCGTGAAGATCTCGAAACGGTTGGTCAGTCCCAGGTTGCTCAATGCGAAAGACAGGGTGTCGAGGCCGGTTTCCTCCTGGACTTCACGACGGCAGGTCTCGGCCAGCGACTCGTCGGGATCGTCTTTGCTGCCGGTGACAGACTGCCAGAATCCCGGATGATCGGCGCGTTCCAGCAACAGCACCTGCAGGTCGCTGGTGTGAATGACCACCAGCACCGATTCGGGAATCTTCCAGCGTCCTGCTGGCGCGGCCGGCGCTTCCGGCATCTGGATCCCGGACTCAGCCGCCCGGCTGCCCGGCATCGACTGCGCGCAGCCGGATGTGCAACTCCCGCAACTGCTTCTCATCCACCGCCGACGGGGCCTTGGTCAGCAGGTCCTGGGCGCGCTGCGTCTTCGGAAAGGCAATCACATCCCGGATGGATTCGGCGCCCGCCATCATGGTGACGATCCGGTCCAGGCCGAAGGCGATACCGCCGTGCGGTGGCGCACCGTACTGCAAGGCATCGAGAAGAAAGCCGAACTTCTCCGCGGCTTCCTCGGCGCCGATGTTGAGCGCGCGAAAGACCTTGCTCTGCACTTCCTCGCGATGGATACGCACGGAGCCGCCGCCGATCTCCCAGCCGTTCAGCACCATGTCATAGGCCTTGGCAAGGCAGCGGCCCGGGTTGGTCTCCAGCATGTCCTCGTGCCCATCCTTGGGCGCGGTGAACGGATGGTGCAGCGCCGACCACCGGCTGTTCTCCTCGTCGTACTCGAACATCGGGAAGTCCACGACCCACAACGGGCGCCATTCGCTCTCCAGAAGGCCGCGGGCCCGGCCGAACTCGGAATGGCCGATCTTGCCGCGCAAGGCACCCATCGCATCGTTGACTACCTTGGCCTTGTCTGCACCGAAGAACACCAGGTCGCCATTGACTGCGCCGGTACGTACCAGGATTTCGTGCAGCGCCGCTTCGTTGAGGTTCTTGATGATCGGCGACTGCAAGCCGTCCCGGCCCTTGGCGGTGTCGTTGACCTTGATGTAGGCCAGGCCCCGGGCGCCGTAGATGCCGACGAACTGGGTGTAGGCATCGATCTCGCTACGGCTCATCTCGGCGCCGCCCGGCACCCGCAACGCCACGACTCGCCCCCCTTCCATATTGGCAGGACCGGAGAAGACCTTGAACTCGACCTCCTTCATTGCATCCGTCAGCTCCGTGAGGGTGAGCTTCACCCGCATGTCGGGCTTGTCGGATCCGTACAGGCGCATCGCGTCCTGATAGCTCATCACCGGGAACTCGCCGGGCAGCTTGACGTTGAGGACCGTGCGGAAGATGGTGCGGACGAGCTCCTCGAAGATGGCCCGGATTTCCCCCTCGCCCAGGAACGACGTCTCGCAGTCGATCTGGGTGAATTCCGGCTGCCGGTCTGCGCGCAGGTCCTCGTCGCGGAAGCATTTGACGATCTGGTAGTAGCGATCGAAGCCCGACACCATCAGCAACTGCTTGAACAGCTGCGGCGACTGGGGGAGGGCGAAGAACATGCCGGCGTTGACGCGCGACGGAACCAGGTAGTCCCGGGCGCCCTCCGGCGTCGACTTGGTCAGCATCGGCGTCTCGATGTCGATGAAGCCGAGCGAATCGAGGTAGCGGCGGACCTCCATGCTCACGCGATAGCGCAGCATCAGGTTTTCCTGCATCTGCGAGCGCCGCAGATCCAGGACCCGATGGGTCAGGCGGGTGGTTTCCGAGAGATTCTCGTCGTCGAGCTGGAACGGCGGCGTGACCGATGCGTTGAGGATCTCGATTTCCTGGCAGAGGATCTCGACCTGGCCGCTGCGCAGGCCTTCGTTCTCGGTACCCGCGGGGCGGCGGCGGACCTTGCCGACAATCCGGATGCAGTATTCGTTGCGGATCCGTTCGGCAATCTCGAAAGTGTCCTTGCGGTCCGGATCGCAGACGACCTGGGCCAGACCTTCGCGGTCCCGCAGGTCGATGAAGATCACGCCGCCATGATCACGGCGCCGATGCACCCAGCCGAACAACGTGACCTGCTTGTCAAGATGCTCGATCGAGACCTGACCGACATAACAACTACGCATAACTCGATTTCTCCAGGGGTTCAGCGCCGCGCCAGCATGGTGCGCGTGCGGACCTCGTCTTTCCCGACCGGGCTCACGACGCCCATCGACACAATGTACTTGAGCGCCGCATCCACGCTCATGTCGAGCTCGGTCGTTTCGTCCTTGCGCATCATCAGGAAGAAGCCCGACGTGGGGTTGGGGGTGGTGGGCACGTAGACCGACACCAGTGCAGTGGGATCCTGTCCCGCCGCCTCCTGCAGGTCCACCGGCGGAACGCCGGTCAGGAAGGCGATGGTCCACACCCCCTTGCGCGGATACTGCACCAGCAGCGCCTTGCGAAACGCATTGCCATCGGGCGACAGGATGGTGTCGCTGACCTGCTTCACGCTGGAATAGATGCTGCGAACGATCGGGATTCGGATCAGGAGCTGCTCGCCCCAGATCACCAGCTTGCCGCCGACCAGGTTTGCGGTAAGCACCCCGGTCAAGAAGATGATCACCAGGGTCAGGATGGCGCCCAGGCCGGGAACGTCACGACCGAGGAAGACGCGCGGATTCCAGTGCGCCGGCAACAGGGCCAGGCTCTGGTCCATCGCCGTGACGACCACGCTCAGAACCCACAGGGTGATCCCGATTGGAATCCACAACAGCAGCCCGGTGACGAAGTAGCGCTTGAACATGATGCTGACCTCGTCAGGGCGGAGTGTTCACGAAGCGGGCCGACCGGCAGGCGCCGATCAGCTCGCGCTGGAACCGCTGCCCGAAGTACCAGTCGAGGAAGGTGACGGCTTGGCCGGCGGCGCGGGCGCGGCGGAAGGAGTGGCGGCGCCGTCCGATGCCCGGCTGGCCTTCGTGCCCTTGGCCCCGCCGGCGCCGTTCCCGCCCTGCCCGTTCGTCCCGGCGTCACCGGCCTTGCCGGCGTCTGTCTTGCCGTCCGTCTTGCCGTCGGCCCGCTTAGCGTCGCCGCCCTCGGTCTTGCTGCCGGTCGCCTCGCCGGACCCGCCGGCGGCTACGCCGTTGGTGTCCGGCTCGGCAGCCTTGTCTCCCTTGTCTCCCTTGTCGGCCTTCTTGCCGTTGTCGCGGAAATCGGTGGCGTACCAGCCCGTGCCTTTCAACTGGAACGCGGGCGCGGACAACTGTTTGGCGAAACGCTCTTCCCCGCAGGAGGGGCAGGTGGTCAACGCGGGATCCGACATCTTCTGCAGCGCGTCCTTCCGGAAGCCGCAGGCGTCGCAACGATAGGCATAGATCGGCATGATTGCTACGGATTAGGAGTACGAGGCGTGCAGATGGGGGCAGGTGCGGGCCATCTCAAGCCTCAGGGGAGCCTTGAATTATAGAATGATTTGTCCCCTCGCCCGCAGACGGCCCGCGCCGGCTCGAATACGACCGTTCAGGAACCGTGAGGGAGCGCTTCCTGGAGTCCTGAACCGGCCCGACGATGCCCCGGGGCGGGTCAGCGCCCGATCCGGTCGTGGTGCATCCGGCCACCTTTCATCACGGCGAGAATCCGCCCGCCGGGCTGGTCGCCGGCCGCCCCGTTGCCGTCCCACAGGCACGACAGGTCCGCCAGCGGATTGCCGTCCACCACCAGCAGGTCGGCATGCGCGCCCGCCACCAGGCGGCCCAGCCTGCCCTCATGGTTCAGGACTTCGGCGCCGATCACGGTGGCGCTGCGGATAATCTCCAGTGGCGACATGACTTCGCTGCGGATCCGGAACTCGTCGCTCTGCAGCCGCTGCGAGGCCCCGAGCAGGTCCGTGCCGAAGCCGATCCGGACACCCGCGCGGCGGCAGATCTCCAGCGCCTTCAAGCCGGCATCCCTGACCGACGCGATCTTGTCGATGCTGTGCGCCGGCAATCCCAGCGCCGCACCTTCGTTCGCCAGGGCCTCGTAGGTCACCAGCGTCGGCACCATGTAGGCCCCCTGGGCGGCCATCAGCGCGGCCACGTCGTCGTCGACCAGGTTACCGTGTTCGATGGTGCGCACCCCCAGGCGGACGACCCGCGCAATCGACTCTGCCGTGTAGGCGTGGGCCATCACATAGGTCTGGCGGGCGGCGGCTTCGTGCACGATCGCACGGACTTCGTCGTCGGCGTAGCCCCAGGAAGCGATCGGATCGGTCGGGGATGCAATGCCGCCCGAGGCCATTATCTTGATCTGATCGGCTCCCATCTGCAGTTCCTCGCGGGCAGCCAGGCGAACGCCTTCGACGCCGTCCGCCACCCGGGCCAGCGCCCCGGCGCGAAAGCAGCCGCAGGAATAAACCAGCCGCAGGTGATCGGAGCGCGCGCGGGTGTCGCCATGGCCGCCAGTCTGGCTGAGCGCATGGCCGGAAATGAACAGCCGCGGTCCGGCGATCGTTCCTTCGGCGACGGCCGATTTCAGGCCCCAGCCGGCGCCGCCGGCGTCGCGCACCGTGGTGAAGCCGCGGCGGAGCATCCCCGCCATCAGCGGCACCGCGCGCATCAGGACCAGCGCGTCGGGCAGGTGCATCTGGCTGGCCAGATCGAGCTGGGTGGCTACCACGTGGACATGCAGGTCGATCAGCCCCGGCATGATCGTGCGGCCACGCAGGTCGATGACCTCCGCATCGTGCGCGGGCAAGGGCCGGTCCGACACTTCTTTGACAAGACCGTCCGCCACCAGGACATGGTGGTCTTCCAGCAGTTCCCCCCGCATGGGGTCGAGCAGGGCTGCGTTGCTGAACAGGACCGGATGCATCGGGCGTCCTAGAGACTGTCGGAGTATGAATCGGGGCTGCAATGATTGCCGATCGATGGTCAAATGGCCAGCGTCCGCGACGGCGCGCAGCACCCGCCATGATCGGGGTGCCCAGGAGCCTGTCATGCCCACCTGTTTCTCCCAACTCCCGGAACCATCCAATGAATCTGCGCCTGCAAGGCAAGCATGTACTCATCACCGGCGGCAGCAAGGGCATCGGCCTCGCCTGCGCCCGGGCCTTTCTCGGGGAAGGCGCCAACGTCAGCCTGGTGTCCCGCAGCGAGGACAACCTGGCGGTGGCGGCCCGCCAGCTGGCGGGCGACCAGACGCAACCGGCGCAACCGGAGGAGAGCGGCGCAACTGCACGGGTCCGGACATTCTGTGCCGACCTCAAGGACCCCGGCGCGGCTGCGGCGGCGCTGGACGACGCCGAAGCCCGCGGAGGCCCCGTCGACATCCTCGTGAATTCCGCCGGTGCAGCCAGGCGCGTAGGCCCGGACGATCTCACGCCGCAGTCCTGGCACGATGCGATGGACGCCAAGTACTTCACCTACATCCACATGATCGACCCGGTGGTCAAGCGGATGGGCCGACGGGGCAGCGGCGTGATCGTAAACATCGTCGGTGCCGGCGGCAAGGTGGCCAGCCCCACCCACCTGTCGGGCGGTGCGGCCAATGCCGCACTGATGCTGGTGAGCGCCGGCCTGGCTGCCGCCTACGGCGCCAAGGGTGTGCGGGTGAATGCCGTCAACCCCGGCCTGACCCTGACCGAACGGCTCAAGGAAGGCATGGCGGCGGAAGCCAAACTCCAGGGCATCAGCATCGACCAGGCGATGACCAGGGCGAACGAACGCCTGCCGCTCGGACGAATCGCCAGGCCGGAGGAAATCGCGGATGCGGTCGTCTTCCTGGCGTCAGACCGTGCGAGCTATATCACCGGGGCGATCCTGGCGATGGACGGCGCCGTGACGCCGATGGTGGTGTAGCGTCAGAACGGAATGTCGTCATCCATGTCGTCGAAGTTCGGCGGGCGCTTGGCACCCCCGCCTTCGCCGGCGCCCGCCGGCGCACCGGCCGGCCGGGCCGCCCCGCCACCGCTGCGACCGCCACCGGACTGGCCGGCATAGCCGCCACCGTCCGAGTCTCCCCCGCCCATGCCTTCACGTCCGCCCAGCATCTGCATCTGGTCCGCAATGATGTCGGTGGCGTATTTCTCGATGCCCTCCTTGTCCTTGTACTTGCGGGTCTTGAGGCGGCCCTCCACATAGACCGACCTGCCCTTCTTCAGGTATTCACCGGCAATTTCGGCCAGCCGGCCGTAGAAGGTGACCCTGTGCCATTCCGTTTCCTCCTTGCGTTCGCCGGATGCCTTGTCCTTCCACTGAGACGTGGTCGCGATGGAAACGTTGCAGATGGCTGCGCCATCCGGCGAGTAACGCGTCTCGGGATCACGTCCGAGGTTGCCGACCAGGATTACCTTGTTAACCGATGCCATTTTGAAATACCTCCGCTCTCGCGAGCCGTCTTGTTTACCCGCCCAGCCAAGTCTGTGCCTTGCGGTATTGTGCCTTGCGGTCCGACCGCGCGCCGCGCCCTGGCCGCGCGACCGGATTAGGACTGATGGGCAATCCCGGTCCCATGCCGGCCAGGCCAGCGCCGCGCGCCGTGCGCGATTCCCCACCATGTTGCGCACAGCAGCGCCGCCACCACGAAGACGCTGGTGGCGCCCAGACGCTGCGCCAGCAACCCGCCGACCGCCCCGCCGCAGAACACCCCGAGCGCCTGGGACGTGCTGAAAAAGCCAAGGGCAAGGCCACGGCCTTCCGTCGGGGCGAGGCGTGAAGCGAGCGAGGGCATCAGCGCTTCGAGCATGTTGAAACTCAGGAAGAAAGCCAGCAGCAGCACGGACACCGACCCCAGACCCGGCGTCAGGACGGCGAAGCCCAATTGACTGAGGCACTGCAGGCCGATCGCGAGCAGGAACAGCCCGCGAAGCCGTCCGGTGCGTTCCGCCCAATTGAGCGGCGGCATCATTACGGCGAAGGAGGCCAGCACGACCGGCAGGTAGATCTTCCAGTGCTCCGACAGAGGCAGCCCCACCAGCCCGACCAGTTGCGCCGGCACCACCACGAACAGCGTCATCTGCGTCAGGTGCAGCACGAATACGCCGAAGTTCAGGCGCATCAAGTCGCCGTCCACGACTTTACGCAGGGATCGGCTGCCTGCCCACATCCCGGCCGGCCGGCGGGACACCCGCGCCGGCGCCGGAATCAACCGCCACACGATCGCAATGCCGACGACGGCCAGCAGGCCGGTCAGCACGAAAATACCGGACAGGCCGATGGCCCGGTAAAGCAGCGGTGCCGCCACCAGCGAGAACGCGAAGGACAGGCCGATGGTTGCGCCCACCATCGCCATCGCCTTGGTCCGCTGCGAGTCCCGGGTGCTGTCGGCCAGCAGCGCGCTGATCGCCGCGGACACTGCCCCGGCACCCTGCAGGGCGCGGCCCACGGCCAGCCCGGTGACCGAGTCGGCCGCCGCAGCGACGAGGCTGCCGGCGAGCATGATCAGCAGGCCCGCCGTGATCACCGGTTTGCGACCGAACCGGTCCGACGCCGCCCCGAAGGGGATCTGGAACAGCGCCTGGGTCAACCCGTATATTCCGAAGGCGAATCCGACCAGAGCGACGTCGCTGCCGCCGGGCATGCCAGCGGCATGAACCGCGAACACCGGCAGGATCAGGAACATCCCCAGCATGCGTGACCCATAGAGCAGCGCCAGCCAGATGCTGGTACTGAACTCCTGGGGGGTCATGCGGAAGTCGTCGACGCGTTCGGGCGTGTCACTCACCATCGCCGCAATGGTAGCAGTCCGTCCCCAGGAGTAGCCTGTCGGCCCGGGCACGTGATCCTTGCGGATTCGGTATAGTTTCGGGTTGGCCAGAGGTATTGCAATCGAACCAGTGGATACAAGGTACGCGTCCTCGCAACAGGACACCGCCGGCGCGCCGCTTCAGGACCGGATAGTCACGGCCGCGGTGCAGGGCGCAGGGTGGATCCGCGTGCGCGGTGCCCGAACCCACAACCTGAAGAACATCTCCACGGATATACCGCGCAACCAGCTGGTGGTCGTCACCGGCCTGTCCGGGTCCGGGAAGTCGTCACTGGCCTTCGATACGCTTTACGCCGAAGGACAGCGGCGCTACGTGGAGTCGCTGTCGGCCTACGCGCGCCAGTTCCTGCAGCTGATGGAGAAGCCGGACGTCGATCTCATCGAAGGACTGTCGCCCGCCATCGCCATCGAGCAGAAGTCCACCAGCCACAACCCCCGTTCGACCGTGGGCACGGTGACGGAGATCTACGACTACCTGCGCCTGCTCTACGCGCGCACCGGCACGCCCTACTGCCCCGACCACCCCGACCAGGCGCTCGAATCCCAGACGGTCTCCCAGATGGTGGATACGGTGCTGGCCCTGCCTGAGAATACCCGCCTGATGGTCCTCGCCCCGGTAGTCAGCGGCCGCAAGGGCGAGCACCTGGACCTGTTCGAGAGCCTGCAGGCCCAGGGCTTCGTCCGTGTGCGGGTACGCACCGAAGGCAAGGCGGCGGCCGACGGGCCGGGTGCGGCGCAGGTCCATGACCTCGACAAGCCGCCGGTACTGAACAAGCTGCAGAAGCATTCGATCGACGTGGTGGTGGACCGGATCAAGGTGACACCCGGCATCAAGCAGCGGCTCGCCGAGTCGTTCGAGACTGCGTTGCGGCTGGCCGAAGGCCGCGCCATCGCGCAACCGATGGACGACGGCCCCGAACGCGTCTTCTCCAGCAAGTTCGCCTGTCCGATCTGCAACTGGTCCCTGCGTGAACTGGAGCCGCGGTTGTTCTCCTTCAACAACCCGCTCGGCGCCTGTCCCGAGTGCGACGGCCTCGGCGTCGTGCAGTTCTTCGACCCGACCCGCATC
>JBBRJB010000062.1:0-9203 GCA_038220085.1 Burkholderiales bacterium | reverse complement strand
CGGGGCGGCAGCGGCTGCTGCCTTCTCGGCGTCTTCCTTGTTGTCGGCCGCAGAGCCACCGACGATGACGGCCGTGGCGATCACCGGGTCGGCGCCCGACGGGAGCAGCGGCGTGACACCGGCGGGCAGGGTGATGGCGCTCAAGTGCAGCGAATGCTCCAGCGTGATGCCACCAAGGTCGACCTCGATGAACTCGGGCAGATCGGCCGGCAGGCAGGTGATCTCGATTTCAGTCAGCACGTGGTTGACGACCGCCTTGCTTTCCTTGACCGCAGGCGAATTCTCCTGGTTCAAGAAGTGGAACGGCACGTAGATCGTGATCTTCTGGTTTGCGGCGACCCGCTGGAAGTCCACATGCAGGACCTGCGGCTTGTAGGGATGCCACTGGACATCACGCAGCAGCACGCGCTCGCTCTGGCCTTCCAGTTCCATGTCGAGGATCGACGCGTGGAACGATTCCACCCGCAGCGAGTGGTACAACGGATTGTGATCGAGCGCGATCTGTATCGGCTTGCTCTCTCCGCCGTAGATGATTCCCGGCACCTTGGCGGCGCGTCGGAGTCGGCGGCTCGCACCCGACCCTGTTTCCTTTCTTGCTTCAGCGACAACTTTCATCGCGGTTCCTTCCTAGATACCCCCTGCCCGCGACCAGGCTCGGGGGTGTTGCACGCCCGACCGCGACGCGGTCAGGTTGAAAAACGGCTGGCCGCACTGCGGTCAGGTTCAAAGTTCCAGGTCCGGCCGCAGGTGGCGGCAGTTCCTCACTCCATGAACAGGAGCGACACCGAATCCGCCCGGTTGATCCGCAGGATCGTTTCCCCGATCAATTGTCCGCAGCCCAGCACCCGGATCTTGCTGCAAGCCTGGCCCTCGTCGGTCAGGGGGATCGAGTCGGTGACGATCAGTTCATCCAGCGCGGACTCTGCAATGCGCCGGACCGCGCCGCCCGAGAGTACCGCATGGGTACAGTAAGCGACGACGTGGATTGCGCCTTCGCGCTTGAGTGCTTCCGCGGCGCGGCACAGGGTGCCCGCCGTATCGACCATGTCGTCCATCAGAAGGCAGCTTCGGCCCTTGACCTCGCCGATGATGTTCATCACCTCCGAGACGTTGGCCTTGGGCCGGCGCTTGTCGATGATGGCGAGGTCCGATTCCAGGCGCTTGGCCAGGGCACGGGCGCGTACGACGCCGCCCACGTCCGGGGATACGACGATGACGTTGTCCAGTTTCTGACGGGCGATGTCGGACAACAGGATCGGCGCGGCGTAGATGTTGTCCACCGGAATGTCGAAGAATCCCTGGATCTGGTCGGCATGCAGATCCATCGTCAGGAGGCGATCGATCCCGGCGACTTGCAGCATGTTGGCCACCACCTTGGCACTGATGGCCACCCGGGACGAACGTACCCGCCGGTCCTGGCGTGCGTAACCGAAGTACGGCAACGCCGCGGTGATCCGTCCGGCGGATGCGCGCCTGAGCGCATCGGTCATGATCAGGATTTCCATCAGGTTGTCGTTGGTCGGTGCGCAGGTGGACTGCAGCACAAAAACATCCTTGCCACGGACGTTTTCCAGGATTTCCACCATCACTTCGCCATCGGAGAACTTGCCGACCATCGCCTTGCCGAGCTGGAAGCCCAGGTGAGCTGCCACATCGGCCGCCAGCTTGGGATTCGAGCTGCCGGTGAAGATAACCGGACCCTCGGTTCTCAGGGTCGTGAGCGGATCAGCGCTTAAGCGGTAGGAGGGGCGTAGCACGGCGATCCATCTGGTAAAGCAGTACTGGACTAGTGGCTGGGGAGGAAGGATTCGAACCTTCGAATGCCGGAATCAAAATCCGGTGCCTTAACCAACTTGGCGACTCCCCAGTGGATGCTTGGCCAGTCCGGCAACGACATGGACTGCGCCGACATTGTGACGCAAAACCCGCATGGCGGTTTCCTGCGCCTCTTTGAAATCATCCAGGGCGGCGAACACGCAAGCACCCGAGCCGGTCATTCTGGCGCTTGCCTGAACCCGCGACTGCTCCCGCTCACCTGTCCGCCCTGTTCTTCCTGTTGCTTCTGTCTGAAGTGCCTGCAGCGCAGCCCTGACCGCTGGCTGGCGAGCCAGCACCACCGGCTCCAGATCATTGTGCCCACCCAGTGCTGGCGCGAGCTTGGAAAAGCCAGACATTGTGATGGGTTTGGTATTTCGTGTCAATTTGGGGTCGCCGAATACCCCCTGCGTCGCCACCGATACCGGCGGCATGACCAGCACGAACCAGCGCCGGGGCAAACCGATGGGCTGGAACCGGTCGCCGATCCCGGTGGCGTAGGCGTTGCGCCCGTAGACGAAGACGGGCACGTCCGCGCCGAGCGGCCGGGCTACTTCGATCAGTTCGGATCGCCCCAGGTCCAGTCGCCACAGTCGGTTGAGGCCGATCAGGACGGTCGCGGCGTCGGAGCTGCCGCCGCCGAGGCCTGCGCCGATCGGTATGAACTTGCGCAAGCCGATGTCGACGCCCAGCCGGCACCCGGTCGCCGCTTTCAGGGCGGTGGCCGCGCGCAGCGTCAGGTCAAGGTCCTGCGGGATGTCGGCCGGCGCACCGGCCCGATTCACCGCACCATCCTCGCGCAGGCTCAGATCAAGGCGGTCATGCAGGTCGATGAACTGGAAAACCGTTTCCAGCAGGTGGTAGCCGTCGGCACGCCGGCCGGTGACGTGCAGAAAAAGATTCAGCTTCGCCGGGGCGGGCAGGTTGCGAAGTTCACTGAGCATCGAGCAGCAGGCGAACCTCGATGCGCTGGGTCCCCTGCTGCCAGACCAGGTCCCAGCGGCCGCCGCTGCGGTCGATGTCCCAGCCGGCGTCACGCGCCTTGATGCGGCTGCCGTCAGCAGACCGCTCCACCACTTCCTCGAAGCGATTGGACAGCCAGTCGGGCAGTTTCTCTGCTGGAACCCGGATGCCGATGGCCTGCTGGAAGACTTCGTCCAGTGACGCGCCGGTGAAAACGCGGTTGTCGTAGGTCTGGAGCCGGGCGGGGTGGCCGGTTTCATGCTCGGCGCGTGCGATGGTCTGGCCCAGCGGCGAGATCAGGTCCACCGTCAGGCGCGAAGGGTCCTTGTAGAGGTCGAATCGACCGCTTGCCGATTCGCGTCTGGTCTCCGGCAGGGCGGTGATGTAGGTCGTGGAGAAGCGGCCGGACAGCGACAGCGGCGCACCCGCGTCCGGCAGGTGTGGCGGTGGAGGCGGGGTGGTCGCACAGGCGGCAATCACGACCAGGCAGGCGACCTGCGAGGCCAGGCGAAGCAAGCGCAGCTTCAAAGCGAGACGTTGAGGCGGGCCAGCGTGCCGCGGAGTACCTCGTTGCGGGGTTCGCGACCGGAAGCTTCGCGCCAGACCTTGAGTGCTTCCTCCCGCGCGCCGGTGGTCCAGAGCACTTCGCCGAGATGGGCTGCCACCTCCACGTCGGGTTTGGCCGAATAGGCCTCGCGAAGGTACTTCAGGGCATTGGGCATGTCGCCCATGCGGTAATAGACCCAGCCCAGGCTGTCGATGATCTGGGCATCGTCCGGCATGAGGGCAATCGCCTTCTTGATCAGTTCCAGCGCCTCCGGCAGACGCAGGTTGCGGTCCGCCAGGGTATAGCCGAGAGCGTTGTAGGCATGAGCGCTCTCCGGGCGCAGCTCGATCAGGCGGCGCAGGCTCTTCTCCATGACCTCGACCCGATCGAGCCGCTCGGCCGCCATGGCATGGTCATAGAGCAGGTCCGGCGCGTCTGGATCCTTGCTGACCGCCGCGTCGAGGACGTCAAACGCCTCCGGGTAGCGCTTGGCTTCACGCAGGACCCCGGACTCGGCCGAGACGAGGGCGAGCCGCTCGCGCGCGTTGCGCGGATTGGTGTCCTTGATGAGTTGCAACGCCTTGTCGACCTCGCCCTCACGCGCGGTGAGCTGCGCGCGCTTCGAGACCGCGCCTATGTAGAGCTCGCCGCCCTGGATCTTCTCGAGCCAGGCAATGGCATCGGCATTGCGCTGCTGCTCCTCGGCGATTTGCGACAGGAAGAGGTAGGCCGGCGGATTCTCGCGTGGCACCGATTCCGGCAGGTCCACATAGCGCTTGAGATAGCCTTCGGCCTTGCCGGGATCCTTTGCCTGGTAACTGGTTTGTGCGAGCGAGTACAGCACCTGCGGGCTCTGGGGATCCTTCTGCAGTGCCCCCTCGAGGGTCTTGCCGGCTTGGCCCAGCTTGTTGTCGGCGAGGTAGAGCCGTCCCAGGGCGAGACGTACATCATGGTTGTCCGGAGACTGACGCAGGAATTCGTCTAGCAGCGCCGCGGCGCGCGGGCCGCCCTGCGGAAGGTCCTGGGTGTACTGTGCCGCCGCAATCGCCGCGGTGCCGTCGCGAGGGGCCAGCTTCAAGGCCGCCGCCGCCTCGGCGGCCGCCGCTTCCTTGTCGTCGGCGGCAGCCGCTACCGATGCCCGCGCCATCCGGGCGGAGACGACGCCCAGGTCGGGGGCGCTGATCCGCTGCAGCATCGCCCAGCCCTGCTTGCGGTCCTGGATTCGGGTCAGCGTGCGCTGCAACTGGAGGTAGTTCTCATCCAGCTTGTTCTGCTCGCGGGCCGCAGCCAGTCGCCGGGCCAGCGCGGGCTCCACGTCCTGCAGCTTGCCGGTGGCGAGTTGCAGGGTTTCCAGCGTCTGCTGGGATTCGGTCGACGCGGGATCCAGTTCCGACCACAGCTTCGCCGATGCCAGCGCCTGCTCGAAAGCCCGGCCCGAAAGCGCGATCTCGGTGGCGCGTCGCGCCAGGCGGGCATCGCGCGTGCGCGTCGCAAGCTCCTGGTAGGTCGCGTAGGAATTGCTGAGCTGCTGGCGCTGCAGGCCGATTTCGGCGGCCAGGATCTTCACCAGCAACGGTGGCGTGAGCGCGATGCGCGGCAGGCCTTCGGGCTGGTAGGTGGCCGGGCCGGGTAGCCGCGAGCGGCTTGCGCCGGCATGGGACGCGTCCGCATCGCCTGGATTTCCCGGCTCCGCCTGACTGCCGCCATCAGCAACCTTTCCGGTTGCCTCAGCCGCCTGCGTTCCGGCTTCTCCCGGGGGCATGGCGGCACAGCCGGACAGGATCGTCGCGAGGGCGAAAACGGCAGCCCAACCGAAACGATACGACCGCGGCCGCGGCTTGGCGAAACTTACATGTGGTGCCATTGGATCATGGTAGGGTGAATTACACTGCGCGGCAACCAAAGTACTCGCCGCGCCGATGTCGAAGGGTGCCGGCTGGCACCCGTGCGAAATGCAGGAGGGAAGTCGACTTGCCCGAACTCCCTGAGGTGGAGATTGTATGCAGAGGGCTCGCCGATGCGTTTGTCGGCCATCGGCTGACAGGGGTCATCCGGCGGTTCGACCGCCTGCGCTGGCCCATTCCGGACGCGCTGGAGCAACTGATCCTCGGCCCATCCGGCGCCAGCGGGGTGCTTCGCAGCGTGGAGCGGCGCTCCAAGTATCTCCTGCTGGGATTCGATACCGGCACCCTGCTGATCCACCTGGGCATGTCCGGGACGCTGCGGCGCCTGGCGGGGGGGGCTCCCCTCAGGGTCCACGATCACGTCGACTTCGTCTTCGGCGAGCATGTCCTTCGCTACAACGACCCGCGGCGCTTCGGCGCTGTGCTCTGGTCCGCGGACACTGCGCAGGCGACTGCCTCCGGCCATGCGTTATTCCGCAACCTCGGGGTGGAGCCGCTCGGCGAACAGTTCACCGGCCGCCTGATGTACGAGGCGACGCGGCGTCGCGCCGCCCCTATCAAGCAGGTGCTGCTGTCCGGGGCGGTGGTCGTGGGCGTCGGCAACATCTACGCCTCTGAAAGCCTTTTCCGCGCCGGGATCCGCCCGACGGTTGCTGCCGGCCGGATCAGTGCTTCGCGCTATGACTGCCTGGCCGGATCGATCCGCCAGACGCTGCTCGATGCCATCGCCGCCGGCGGCAGCACGCTGCGGGATTTCGTCGCGAGCACGGGGCAGACCGGATACTTTCAGCTCCAGTGCAACGTCTACGGGCGCACCGGCCAACCGTGCAAGGTATGCGGCGGACCGATCCGCGCCATCAGACAGCAGCAGCGCGCCACCTTCTACTGCCCTGCGTGCCAGCGAGCCTGAGGCCCGCCGGCGGTGCCTGGACAGCCGCTGCGCCAGTGTGACGCGCGGAGCCCACCGGTCGGCTGGATCCGACCGGCGATTGGTTGAATTGCCACGCGCCCCGGCCCGCGCGCGGGACCCTTGTGTACACTCGTGCGATGAGTCTGATCAGTGATCGTATCGAGGCCTATGGCCGTTGGCGCCGGGATCTGCTCGATGCGATCGAACGGTATCGGGACTGGTTGTCCCAGTCGGAATTGTCGGACCCGCAACTGCAGTCGCGGCTGGCCCGGATCATGGAAAGCCTTCGCGACGACCGGATGTCGGTCGCCTTCGTCGCCGAGTTCTCCCGCGGCAAGTCCGAACTGATCAACGCCATCTTCTTTGCCCAGTATGGCCAGCGGGTGCTGCCCTCGACCGCCGGCCGCACGACGATGTGTCCGACCGAACTGCTGTACGACAAGAAGAGTCCCGTGGGTATCCGGCTGCTGCCGATCGAGTCCCGGCTGAGCGACGCCTCGATTGCCGACCTCAAGCGCGACGATGGCAAGTGGCGCTTCGTGGCGGTCGATCCCACCGACGTGAACACGCTGCGCAAGGCCTTCGAGGCGGTGCGTGAAACCAAGCGGGTGTCCGCGACGCGGGCTTCGGCGATGGGCATGTACGACGAGACCGACGACGGCACGCCCTACAAGCCGGACGCTGCCGGGATGGTGGACATACCCAGCTGGCGGCATGCGATTGTCAACATCCCGCATCCGCTGCTGGAACTCGGCCTGGTCATCATCGACACGCCGGGACTGAACGCCATCGGCTCGGAGCCTGAGCTCACCCTGAACCTCATTCCCAGCGCGCATGCGGTGCTGTTCGTGCTGGCCGCCGATGCGGGTGTCACCCGTACGGACATCGAGATCTGGCGTGACCACATCAGTCCGGCCCACCGGTCCGGACGCTTCGTGGTGCTGAACAAGATCGACGGGCTCTGGGACGAACTCAAGAGCGAAAACGAGATCAACCTCGAGATCGCCAGCCAGGTTGCCTCGGTGGGCAAGCTGCTGGACCTGCCGACCGCCCGGATCTATCCCGTCTCCGCCCAGAAGGCGCTGGTGGGCAAGATCCAGCATGACGACAAGCTGCTGCGGCGCAGCCGGATGCCGGAGCTGGAGCACGCGCTGTCGGAGGAGATGATCCCGCAGCAGCAGGCGGTCGTGCGCGACCAGGTTCGACGCGAGTTCGAGGAGACCTCGGGAGTAACGCTCAGCGTCCTCTCGGCGCGGCATCGCAATCAGGTCGAGCAGGTATTCGAGCTGAACGGGCTGCGCGGCAAGAACAAGACGGTGATCGACCAGATGTCGCGCCGCATCCGGGCCGAGCGCACGGACTTCGAGAAGAGTCTTCGCCAGTTGCAGGCGCTGCGCACCGTCTTCTCGCGGCATTCGCAGGAGCTGTTCTCGCATGTCGGACTGGACAACCTGAAGCGTCACGTGCGGGACTCGCGCGACCTGATGCGGGCGAGCCAGTTATCGAGCCAGTTGCGTGACGGCATGAGCAGCCTGATCACCTCGGTGCGGATCGACTTCGAAGAGGGCGAGCGGCTGGTAAAGGAAGTCACCACGATGATGAGCGTCATGTACCAGAGCTTCAGCCGGGACTACGGCCTGACGCTCGGCACGCCGCTGGCCTTCTCCAGTCGTCGCTACTTCGCCGAGATCGACCGCATTGCCCAGCTTCACCAGCGTCAGTTCGGGGTATTCAGCCTGCTGACCATCAACAAGGCCGCGCTGACGCGGCGCTTCTTCGAATCGGTCGTGGCGCGGCTCAAGGAGCTCTACGAATCGGCGGTGCGTGAATTGGAAGGGTGGTTGCGGGCGCTGATGACGCCGGTCGAAAGCCAGGTCAAGGAGCACCAGGCGCAACTGCGCCGCCGGCTCGAGTCGGTCCAGCGGGTTATGGATGCGAGCGAGTCGCTCGACTCCAAGCTCGACGAACTGGCGCAGGCCAAGGCCCGCATCGACGAGCAGCTTGCGATCCTTCGCGAACTGCTCGACCAGGTCGGCATCGTCATGGAGCGCAGGGTGGCGCCGCTGACGGAACCAGAGGAATCAGAGCTCGCTTGAGCGCGGCGGCAGGGGCTCACCCGCAGGACGGTGTGGCTGCGATCGGCATCGAACCGGCGCTGGTGCAGTGGCAGCGCGTACACGGCAGGCACGACCTGCCCTGGCAGCGCAGCGCCGATCCCTACCGCGTCTGGTTGTCCGAGGTCATGCTGCAGCAGACCCAGGTCGCGACCGTCGTTCCTTATTTCACCGCTTTTGTCGAAGCCTTTCCGACGGTTGCCGACCTCGCGGCGGCGCCGATCGATCAAGTGATGTCATTGTGGAGCGGCCTTGGCTACTACAGACGGGCGCGTCACCTGCATGCCGCCGCCCGGCGCGTGATGACACGCCATGGCGGCATCTTCCCTGCCGACCCTGCCCAGCTGGCCGAGCTACCGGGCGTCGGCCCATCGACGGCGGCCGCGATCGCGGGGTTCGGTTTCGGCGCGCGCGCGGCGATCCTCGACGGCAACGTCAAGCGGGTGTTCTGCCGCCTCTTCGGGATCCCCGGCCATCCGGGCGAAACCGCAGTGGTGCGCCGCCTGTGGGCCCACGCGCAGGCGGAGTTGCCGCCACAAGGCGCGCCGGCCACGGTGCTGCGGTCCTACACCCAGGGACTGATGGACCTCGGTGCGACCTTGTGCACCCGTCTTCGACCGGACTGCCTGCGCTGCCCCCTGCAGGGCAGTTGCATCGCCTGGCGCGAGCAGGAGGTGACGCGCTATCCGGCCGCGCGACCGCGGGCACCGGTGCCCATTCGCGAGGTGTCAATGCTGCTGCTGTTCAGCGGACCTTCCGTGCTGATCGAACGGCGGGCGCCGACCGGGATCTGGGGCGGCCTGTGGAGCCTGCCGGAGTGCGCGTCCGGACAGGAGCCGGCGGCTGCCTCCGTATTGTCCGCCGCCGGTGTCACGCTGCCGACGGAGCGGGTTACGCCGTATGCCCGCTTCGAGCACGCGTTCACCCACTTCAAGATGAAGGCCAGCGTC
>JBBRJB010000061.1:0-9203 GCA_038220085.1 Burkholderiales bacterium | reverse complement strand
GCCGCATAGTTCGTCGGCTCCGGCGCATCCGGGCCTTCCCAATACGACTCCAACGGGTCGATCAGACTCCAGGCCGTGGTGGCGGCCAGCAGGAACAGGATCACGAAACGCCGCAGCAGGGGGGTCGGCGACCACCGGTTCATCGTGGCCATCGTGCGGACTGCAATCACGAAGGACCAGAGCGGTGCGGCGAGATAGATCCAGGTGCCGATGGCGGGGTAGCCGGTGATCACACCCTCGGTCATCGCGATCAAGAGGCCGTAGGCGAGGGCCACGATCCAGGCGGACGCGCTGAGCAGGACGGCAGCGAAGTGCAGCAGATGAGGCGGCCTGGCGGTAGCCGCTGGCGCCGGCTTGCGCCCGAACCAGCGGGGGCCGCGCGGCTGGGCCAACCAGGCGCCGCCCAATACGATCACCGGCAGGTCGAACCAGGCCGATCGCAAGGCGCTCCAGTTGAACCGGCTTGCCGGGTCCGCCAGCAGCCACCATTCCCCCACGATGCCGATGGCAGTGATGATCGCCACCAGGGCGAGGCAGGAGCCTGCCCCGGGAAGGACGGAGCCGGGGCGCACCGGCAGGAGCAGGATCGCCCGCAGGCCACCAGCGAGCAATCGCAGGAAACCACCTCGACCGGCCGGGGCGCTACTGTGCTGCGCCGCCGGTGCCTGCCACGGCGCCGGAGCGGCCGACCGGGCCGCGGTGTCGGGGGAGTGCAGCCGGGCGGATTCCGCCTGGTCTGCCGCAACGGTTGCTGCGGCCGGCGTTGGCGATGCGGCCGGTATGGACAACGCCGCCGGCGTCGACGATGCGACCTGCTGACCGCCGTCGTGAACGGGACTGCGAGTCGTGTCGGGACCGATCGGCGAGAGCGGCTGGTAGGGGTCTTTGGCGTACAAGGGACTGGTCACGGGGCGTCGTTCGGTCACGTCCATGCGATGGCGTGCAGCCATAATACCGTCCGGCGCAATCTCCCCGGTTCGCGCCACCTCCCTTCCCACCGCGGCCACCATGACAATCCTGGATGCTCGAACCGTTGCTGCCGGCGACCCGCCGGGTACGCCCCAGTCCGGTTGGCAGGCACGACTCGACTTGCGTTTCGAGGCCGACGCCGGTGGCGCCCGGCTGGTCCGCAATCACCACGAAGGGCCACTGCGACTGTTGAAGCCGCTCCGCAGCGAGGACGGCCGTCGTCTCGAAGCGGTGATCGTGCATCCGCCAGGTGGACTGGTGGGTGGGGACAGCCTGTCGCTGGATCTTCACGTGGGTGCGGGAGCTCGGGTGCTGGCGACCACCCCCGGCGCCCAGAAGTGGTATCGCGCCGAGCAGGAGGCATCGGCGGCAACCTGCCTGACCGTTGCGCAGGGCGGGTCGCTCGAATGGTTGCCGCAGCCGTCGATCGTGTTCGACCAGGCGCGCGCACGCCAGTCGCTCTCGCTGGACGTGGCGCGGAACGCGAGCAGCATCGGCTGGGAGATCCTGATCCGAGGCCGCGCGGCGATGGGCGAGCGCTTCGAGGCCGGTCGGATCGAACAGCGCCTGTCGATCACCGTGGCGCAGGCGCCGCTCTGGCAGGAAATCCTGCATGCGGATGCGAGCGATCGCCTGTTCGACTCGCCCCTGGGATGGAATGGCCGCTTGGCGGCCGCCAGCGTCTGGTGCTGCGCCCCCGCGTTGGCGCCGGCCCAATTGCTGGCCCTGCGCGACCAGTGGCGATCTCTGCTGCGTGGCGAAGGTGCAGCGCCACCGGTGCCGGCGGCGGGTGCGACGATCGCGGCGCAAGGACTGCTGCTGGCGAAGATTCTTGCCGACGACAGCGAGGATCTGCTTTCGTGCTGTCAACTGCTGTGGCGCGTGGCACGGACCTCGCTCGAAAACGATGCCGGATCACTACCGAGGATCTGGCGAACCTGAGAACCGCCGGCCGTGCCGGCATAGCGGAGGAATCGAAAGATGGACCTGTCACCCCGGGAAAAGGACAAGCTGCTGATCTTTACGGCAGGACTGGTGGCCGAGCGCCGCAAGGCGCGCGGGCTCAAGCTCAATTATCCGGAGGCGATCGCCTTCATCACCGCGGCAGTGCTGGAGGGTGCGCGCGACGGTCGAACCGTGTCGGACCTGATGCACTACGGCACGACGCTGCTCTCCCGTGCCGACGTGATGGACGGCATCGCGGAGATGATTCCGGATATCCAGGTCGAGGCGACGTTCCCGGATGGCACGAAACTGGTGACGGTGCACCAACCGATTGCAGGCTGAAGCCCCCGCGTCCGACCTGGCACCGAAGGGGTGCGGGGCATCGGCTTCTCGACGATCCCGCCGTTTTAGTGCGCCAGCATGGTGCGCGGCAGCGCTTGCCGCCGCGGCAAAGGCTGGTGGCACGCGAGTTGCATTCCCTGGTTCGACCGGCTTGCCGGTAGTGCCAATCAATACGCGGTCGCGAGCATCCGACTCGACGGCATCCGCGTCTACAAGGGGAGTTCAATCAAATGGCGTCACGTCGTTCTATTCTCAAATACGCCGCCGGTTCGGCGGTGGCCTTTCCCGGTCTCACGGCGTCGAACATCCTGTTCGCCCAGGACAAGTCACCGATCAAGGTTGGTATCCTGCATTCGCTTTCCGGCACGATGGCGATCTCGGAAACGGCGCTCAAGAACACCGCCCTGATGACCTTCGGGCAAATCAACGCCAGCGGCGGCGTCATGGGCCGGCCGCTTGAAGCGGTCGTGGTCGACCCGGCCTCGAACTGGCCGCTGTTTGCCGAAAAGGCGCGCCAGCTGATCACCCAGGACAAAGTTGCCTGCACGTTCGGATGCTGGACCTCGGTGTCGCGCAAGTCGGTGCTGCCGGTTTTCGAGGAACTGAACTCGCTGCTGTTCTACCCGGTGCAGTATGAAGGTGAGGAACTGTCGAAGAACGTGTTCTATACCGGTGCCGCGCCCAACCAGCAGGCGATCCCGGCAGTCGAGTACCTGATGTCGAAGGACGGTGGCGGCGCCAAGCGCTTCGTGCTGCTGGGCACCGACTATGTCTATCCCCGCACCACCAACAAGATCCTGCGCTCCTTCCTGAAATCCAAGGGTGTTGCGGACAAGGATATCGACGAGGCGTACACCCCGTTCGGCCATGCCGACTACCAGACCATCGTCGGCAACGTGAAGAAGTTTTCCGCGGGTGGCAAGACCGCGGTGATCTCCACCATCAACGGCGACTCCAACGTGCCGTTCTACAAGGAACTGGGCAACCAGGGAATCAAGGCCACGGACATTCCGGTGGTCGCCTTTTCGGTCGGCGAGGAGGAGCTGCGCGGTATCGACACCAAGCCACTGGTGGGCCATCTGGCTGCCTGGAACTACTTCATGTCGGTCAAGAACCCGACCAACGACGCCTTCATCAAGCTGTACAAGGACTGGGCTGCCAAGAACAACGTGCCCAACGCCGGCACCGTGGTCACCAATGATCCGATGGAAGCAACCTACGTGGGCATCCACATGTGGAAGCAGGCGGTGGAGAAGGCGAAGACCACGGCAGTCGATCCGGTCATCGACGCCATGGCGGGTCAGCAGTTCAAGGCGCCCTGCGGTTTCGAACTGACGATGGACAAGACCAATCACCACCTGCACAAGCCGGTGATGATCGCCGAGGTGAGGGCGGATGGGCAGTTTACGGTGGTCTACAAGACCCGTGGCCCGATTCGTGCCCAGCCCTGGTCACCGTTCATCGCAGGCAACGAGGCCAAGCAGAGCATCTGAGCGCGGTGACATGCGTCGATTGCTGATCAGTCTGCTGCTGCCCCTGGTCCTGATCGCGGGCGCAGTGCCCGCGTATTCGGCGGACACGGACGGCGTCGGCATCGATGCGGCCTTGAAACTGCTTGCCACCGGCGAATCCGAGGACCGCGACCGGGCGATCGGATTTCTGGCTCAGCAGGCCGACGATCAGTCCGCGCGGGTCCTGCGTGCACTCGGAGACGACGCGCTGGCGGTGTCCGAGGACGGCAGTCGGGGCTTCCTGGTGGGACCGGAGATCTGGCGCGACGCCAGGACCGGCTCACCGGTGGCAGTGCCGGACCCTGCGCCGGGGACGGTCGCGGTCAACAACCGGGTGCGTAATGCAATCGCCGCTGCACTTGCCTCGTTGCGGCTGTTTTCCCCCGATCGCGGGCAACGGCTTGCGGCCGCGCGCGAATTCCAGCAACGCCCGGATGAAGCGTTGCTCGAGCGCCTGGAAGAGGCACTGTCCCGGGAGAAGGATGCGGGCGTGCGCGAGGAACTGGTCGCCGCGGCCGCCCTCGTACAGATCGACTCTGCCGATCCGCAGCAACGATTGAAGGCGCTCGAGTCGCTGGGCTCGAGCGCGCGGCCGGAAGTGCTGGCGAACCTGCGGCGTCTGACCGGCAGCAATGCCGACGGCAGCCCGCGCGAACCGGATGCCGGGGTTCGCGCCGCGGCGCAAGTGGCGCTGGTATCGGTCGAGCGCAGATTGATGTTCAGCGAGTATCTCGGCCGCATTTTCGCCGGCCTGTCCCTGGGCAGCATCCTGATGCTGGCGGCGATGGGACTGGCGATCACCTACGGCCTGCTCGGCGTGATCAACATGGCTCACGGCGAGATGATCATGATCGGCGCCTATGCCACCTACGCGACGCAGGCGCTGGTTCGTCAGATTGCGCCGGCGCTGTTCGACTGGTACCCGATCATTGCCCTGCCGGTGGCCTTCCTGGCGTGCGCACTGGTCGGCATCCTGATCGAACGCCTGGTGATCCGCTTCCTCTACGGCCGGCCGCTGGAGACGCTGCTGGCGACCTGGGGCATCAGCCTCATCCTCATACAGGCGGTCCGCCAGCTCTTCGGCCCGCAAAACGTCGGCATCGAGAATCCCGGCTGGATGTCCGGCGGGATCGCGTTCGGCAGCCTGGTGCTGCCCTACAACCGGATTGCCATCATCGTCTTTTCCCTGCTGGTGCTGGCGGCCGTGGCGCTGGTGCTTGCCCGCACCCGGCTCGGACTGTTCGTGCGCGGGGTGACGCAGAATCGCGCGATGGCGGGTGCGATCGGGGTCCCCACCGGGAAGGTCGACATGCTGGCCTTCGGCCTGGGCTCGGGCATCGCCGGTCTCGCCGGCGTGGCTCTGTCCCAGATCGGCAATGTCGGCCCCGAGCTCGGCCAGTCCTACATCATCGATTCCTTTATCGTGGTGGTCGCCGGCGGGGTCGGCCAGTTGACCGGCGCCGTCGCGGCCGGATTGGGCTTGGGCGTGCTGTCGAAGTTCATGGAGCCGTCGATGGGCGCCGTCATCAGCAAGATCCTCATCCTGGTGCTGGTGATCGCATTCATCCAGCGTCGACCCCAGGGTCTGTTTGCGCTGCGTGAGCGGGCGATGGAGAACTGACATGCTGAGTGCTCCGCGCAAGACACTGTTCTCACGCCTGCAGTGGACTTTCATCCTGGGCGCATTCCTGCTGGCGGGCGTTGCCGTGCCGCTGATGCATGCCTGGCTGCCGCACGATTCGCCGTTCTGGCCGGATTCCTACGCGGTGACGCTGCTGGGCAAGTTCATCTGCTACGCCATGGTGGCGGTCGCGATGGACCTGATCTGGGGGTACACAGGCATCTTGAGCCTGGGGCAGACGCTGTTCTTCGCGCTCGGGGGCTACGCCTTCGGCATGTATCTGATGCGAGGCATCGGCCGCGAAGGACAGTACCAGAGCGACTTGCCGGACTTCATGGTGTTCCTCGACTGGAAGGAGTTCCCGCTGCACTGGTTGGGGACCGACCACTTCCTCTGGGCGGTGTTCCTGGTGGTCGCAGTGCCTGGATTGCTTGCGCTGGTGTTCGGCTACTTCGCCTTCCGGTCCAGGATCAAGGGGGTCTACTTCTCGATCATCACGCAGGCGCTGACCTTCGCCTTCATGCTGCTGTTCTTTCGCAACGAGACCGGTTTCGGCGGCAACAACGGTTTTACCGACTTCAAGACGATACTGGGGTTCCGGATCACCGATCCGTCGACCAAGGCCGTGATCCTGGCCACGGCGGCGCTGATGTTGCTGCTGGTGCTGATCGGTTCGCGTCACCTGGTAGCGGGCAAGTATGGCCGGGTGCTCCAGGCGATCCGGGATTCGGAGTCGCGCCTGCGTTTCTGCGGCTACGACACGCTCGGCTACAAGCTGAGCATCTGGACGCTCGCGGCAGTGATCAGCGGGGTGGCGGGCGCACTCTACGTGCCGATCGTCGGCATCATCAATCCATCTGAAATGTCGGCCGCCAGTTCCATCGAGGTCGCTATCTGGACTGCGGTGGGCGGACGCGGCACGCTGCTCGGCCCGATTATCGGCGCCTTCCTGGTCAACGGCGCGAAGAGCTACTTCACGGTTGCGATTCCGGAGTACTGGCTGTTCTTCCTCGGCCTCCTGTTCGTGCTGGTGACCATGTTCCTGCCGCAGGGCATCTATGGCCTGCTGTCCAAAAGGCTGCGCAGAGCGAGTGCCACCGCGCGTGCGGATGCGGCGGCAGCGAAGGCCGCTTCGGACGCCCCCGCCACTGGGGTGCCGGCCGTAAAGGCCGGCCAGCCGGCCAAGGTGCTGGCGTCTCCGGTCGGCGACTCGCTCGCGCCGGAGGGCGGCAGGTGAGTACCACTGCGCCGATGGCGCAAACATCTGCAAGCGAGAACGCGCGTCCGGGTGAGGGCGCGCAGCCGGCCTTCGGCCATCATGTCGGCGCGGGAGTCGACGTCACTCACGGCCCGATCCTCTACCTCGACAATGTCACGGTGTCGTTCGACGGCTTCAAGGCCCTGGATCAGCTGTCGCTGGCTGTGGATGACGGTGAACTGCGCTGCATCATCGGACCCAACGGCGCCGGCAAGACGACGATGATGGACTGCATAACCGGCCGGACCCGACCCAATCGGGGCACGGTGTTCTTCGGGTCGACGATCGACCTGGTGAGGATGACCGAGTCGCAGATCGCCAACATCGGCATCGGTCGCAAGTTCCAGCGCCCGACCGTGTTCGAGACCCTGACGGTGTTCGAGAACATGGAACTGGCGCTGAAGACTGCCAAGGGGGCCTTCGCGAGCGTGCGCGCCACGCTGAATTCGGAGCAGCTCGATCGCATCGAGCAGACGCTGATCAGGGTGAACCTGCGTGATGAAGTTTGGCGTGTCGCCGGCATCCTCTCGCACGGGCAGAAGCAGTGGCTGGAAATCGGCATGCTGCTGGTACAGGAGCCGCGCCTGATCCTGCTGGACGAGCCGGTGGCCGGCATGACCGATGCGGAGACCGAGCGGACTGCGGAGCTGTGCCTCTCCCTGGAAGGGACCCACTCGCTGGTGGTTGTCGAGCACGACATGGAGTTCGTCAGCAGCATCGCACGCAAGGTGACGGTACTGCATGAAGGATCGGTGCTGGCCGAAGGGTCGATGGACAGGGTCCGCAGCGATCCCAAGGTCATCGAGGTCTACCTCGGGCGTTGAAACGGCAAGGAGCGCGAGATGCTGAGGATCGAGGGCCTGAACCAGTTCTATGGCGGCAGCCACACGCTGCGCGACGTGACGCTGGAGGTGCCGGTCGGCGAAGTGACGACGCTGCTCGGCCGCAATGGCATGGGCAAGACGACGCTGCTCAAGTGCCTGATGGGTCTGCTGCCGGTCAAGTCCGGTCGCATAATGTTCAAGGACCAGGACCTGGGACGTCTCAAACCCAATCAGCGTGCGCAGGCCGGCATCGGCTATGTGCCCCAGGGCCGCGAGATCTTCTCGCGGCTCACCGTCACGGAGAACCTGAGGATAGCGATCGAGGCAACCCCGACTGCACGCCGCGGCGGCGAGCGCGGCATCCCGGGATGGGTCCACGAGACCTTTCCGATCCTCAAGGAATTCGCCCATCGCCGGGGTGGCGACCTGTCCGGCGGCCAGCAGCAGCAACTGGCGATCGCGCGGGCGCTGGTGACTCGCCCGAGCCTGCTGGTGCTGGACGAGCCGACCGAGGGGATCAGCCCGGTCGTCATCCAGCAGATCGAGAAGGTGATCTCGTCGCTGGCGCAGCAGCGGACCATGGCCATCCTGCTGGTCGAACAGTACTACGACTTCGCGCGGTCGCTGGCAGACCGCTATGTCGTCATCCAGCGCGGCGAGATCATCCGCGAAGGCCAGGGCGCGCAGATGGACGCCGACGGACTGCGCGATCTGCTCGCGGTCTGATGCACCGGCCGGCGCAGCCGCTACTCTACAATCCAGGCGTGTCCGTTCCCGCGCGGGAAAGTGTTGCCGACAAGCCTGTCCATCGTGATACCGGTGTTGAACGAGGCCGAAGAGATCGTCGCCGCGCTCACCGCATTGGCGCCCTTGCGCGCCGGCGTGGTGCAGGTGATCGTGGTCGATGGCGGCAGCGACGACGGTACGCCGCAGCGTTGCATGCCGCTGGCCGATTTGTGCCTGACATCGGCGCGCGGCCGGGCCCGGCAGATGAATGCCGGCGCAGCCGCCGCGTCCGGCGAACTGCTGTTGTTCCTGCATGCCGACACCCGTCTGCCGCCGGCGGCGCTGGCGGCGCTGCAAGCCGCACTGGCCGGCGGCGCTGAGTGGGGCCGATTCGACGTCCGCATCCAGGGGCATTCGGCGCTGTTTCCTGTCATCGCCGGCCTGATGAACCTGCGTTCGCGCTGGAGCGGCATTGCCACCGGCGACCAGGCCATCTTTGCGCGACGCCGGCTGTTCGATTCGGTCGGCGGTTTTCCCGATCAGCCGCTGATGGAGGACATCGAACTGTCGCGCCGATTGCGCCGGCGCCGGCGCCCCTGCGGCCTGCGCGAGCGCGTCGTCACGTCGGGCCGTCGCTGGGAGCAGCGCGGCGTGTGGCGCACGATCTGGCTGATGTGGCGGCTGAGGCTTCGATACTGGCTCGGCGCACCTGCGGACGAGCTTGCCAAGGCCTACCGGTGAACCGGGCCACACCGGCCTGCCGTATCGTCGTGATGGCCAAGGCGCCATTGCCGGGCTATGCCAAGACCCGGCTGATTCCTTCGCTCGGTGTCGACGGCGCGGCCGCGCTGGCGCGGCGCCTGCTTGCGCACGCGGTGGCGAATGCGCTGGAGGCGGGACTGGGTCCGGTGCAGTTGCACTGTGCACCCGGAGCAGGCGCCGACGGCTTTGAGCCCTTTGCCGGACTGGATCGGCTGACGTTGTGCGATCAGGTGATCGGCGACCTC
>JBBRJB010000060.1:0-9204 GCA_038220085.1 Burkholderiales bacterium | reverse complement strand
CGGCGCCGCCCATTTCGTCGATTGCATCCGCAAGACGCGTGAATTGAGCCCGGGCACCCGGATCGAGGTGCTGGTGCCCGACTTTCGCGGCCGGATGCAACGGGCCCTGGAAATCCTAGAAGCAGCGCCGCCGGATGTGATGAATCACAACCTTGAGACCGTACCGAGGCTCTACAAGGAAGTGCGGCCGGGCTCCGACTACCAGCATTCCCTTGCCCTGCTCTCCGAGTTCAAGACCCGGGTACCCGGGGTACCGACCAAGTCCGGGCTGATGGTCGGGCTGGGCGAAACGGACGACGAGATCGTTCAGGTCATGCGGGATATGCGGGCGCATGACATCGACAGGATCACCATCGGCCAGTACCTTGCCCCATCTGGCCACCACCTCCCGGTGCGGCGCTATGTCGAACCGGGCACCTTCCAGCGCTGGGAAGCGCAGGCCTACTCGATGGGCTTTCAACATGCGGCAGTCGGCGCCATGGTCCGCTCGTCCTACCATGCCGACGAGCAGGATGAAGCGGCGCAACAGCGCCGGCGACCCGCCGTGCTCGGACACGCCCGAGCCTGACAGGCTCTCTAGGAGCCTGCCAGGCTCCCAGACCGAGCCGTGCGGCAATCACCGGGCCGGCAATGCAGGGTCCGGCAGGCCAGGGCGGGCACAGCCATTGCGGGATTGGCGGTCTGTCTGTTCGGACAGGGCCGTCGCGGCTTGTACGGATGTTCCGCCGCGATGGATGTCATCATCTAAAGGAGCAACTGCATATGAACAAGGACCAGGCAAAAGGTGCGACGAAGGACGCCGCTGGCAAGGTGCAGGAGAAAGTTGGCCAAACCACCGGCAATAAAGAGCAGGAAGCCAAAGGCATCGGCCGCCAGGTAGAGGGTGAGGCGCAAAAAGGTGTCGGCGATGCAAAAGATGCGGTCCGCGATCGCAAGTAGGCCGACAGCCTGATGGCTTTCCCTGGGGCGTGGCTGAGCGACCAACGCTCCAACTTCCGGGGTGGCCCCATCGGGTCACCCTGCCTTTCCCCCAAACATCACTGCAGAACTGCTACTTCAGATAACGGCTTGGCCGCATGCCCAGTTCACGCTTGAACATGGCAGTGAACGCGCTGGGGCTTTCGTAACCCAGTCCCAGGGCTACCGCGGTGACCGACTCCCCGGACTGAAGGCGGGCGAGCGCTGTGAGCAGCCGAGCCCGCCGGCGCCACATGGAGAATCCGATTCCCAGTTCGCTCCGGAACAGGCGGCTCAGTGACCGAGGGCTTATGCCAACAACCGTTGCATAGTCGTCACGGGTGCGATTCGCTGCCAGATCGGCGCGGACCAGGTCACAAAGCCGGGCGAGCCGCCTGTCCCGGGGAATCGGCAGATGCAGCGGCAACGCCTGCAGCCCTCTGATCTCCGCCAGGATAAGGTCCATCAGGCTGCCGGCCGGCCCGTCCTCCGGATAAAGTGCAGGCAATTGGGTAGCTCGCACCACCAGCTCCCGCAGCAGCGGGGTGACGGCCAGCACGACACAATCATGCGGCAAGGGAGCACTTGCATCGTCACGAAGGTAGAGGGTTCTCATGTCGAGACGCCCCGACACACGGATTTCGTGCAGGACGCCGGCCGGAATCCAAAGCGCGCGATCCGGGGGAACCACCCACGTCCCCGCCGCAGCGTCGATTGTCATGACACCGGTCACCGCATAGACGAGTTGGCCGCGGTCATGCCGATGCGCCGCGATCAGGTGGCCGTCTTCGAAGGACTTGGCCATCGCAGCAACCGGGCGGGGAACGGATTGAAAGTCGAGTGCGTCGGTGCTGCGGGTAGGTTGGGGCATTTCATATCCTCCAGGCGGCGCGTGCGATGGCCGTATGGCGATAGATTGTGGCCCGCTCGCGCGAGACTGTCATGCCGGATTCGGCCAGAATCGAGGTTATTGATCATGACCCCGATTCATATTCGACAGACTCTAGGCCGCCGATTAGCCAGCCCCGCCACCCATGACCCAAGCCTCCCGCGACACGCTTGCCAAGGCATTTCAGGACACGCCTGGCGCCGCCCCACCAGGCTCGATCGTCTTCACCGGGCAGTCGACCGCTCTGCTGCTGAATATCGGTCACGCATTCGATCACCTGTTCCTGCTCATATTCGCAACCGCGATTGCCGCGATTTCGGTGGACTTCGGCATCGACCGATGGGAATCGCTGATGCCCTACAGTGTGGGGGCCTTCTTCATGTTCGGCATCGGGTCGCTGCCAGCCGGGCGTCTTGGCGACCTCTGGGGCAGACGAGCAATGATGATCATCTTCTTCGTCGGCATCGGCGCCGCAGCCATCCTAGCCAGTTTCGCCAACGGGCCCTGGCAATTGGCGATCGCGCTCGCCATCCTCGGGCTGTTCGCATCGATCTACCATCCCGTCGCCATCCCGATGCTGATGCAGAACAGCCTGACGCCGGGCTGGACGATCGGCGTCAACGGCCTGGCCGGCAACCTCGGGATCGCGCTTGCCGCCTTGGTTACCGGGCTGCTGGTCCAGTATTTCGGCTGGCGAGCCGCCTTTGCAGTGCCGGGGCTGGTCGCCATCGGCTGCGGGCTGGTCTTTGCGCGATTGGTGCCGCTGGAGACCGAGGCCCCCGCCAGACGCCAGTCGAAAAGACTGTCGGTGCCCCCGGCGCTGCTTGCCCGGGTGTTCCTGATCATGACCGCAACCGCCATCACCAGCAGCCTGCTTTTCAATTTCACCACCAGCGGCAACGGTCAGTTGCTGCGAGAGCGACTGCGTGACCTGGTCCAGGATCCCGCGACCCTGGGCGCCCTGCTCGCGCTGGTCTACGCAGTGGCGTCGTTGGCGCAACTGGTCGTTGGCAAGCTGATCGACCGATTTCCGCTGAAACGGGTGTATCTCGGCGTGATAGTCCTGCAGGCGCCCCTCTTCGGGCTGGCCGCATGGGTGGACGGATGGGCCGCCTATGCCACGCAACTGGGGTTCATGATCGTCGTCTTCGGAGGCATTCCCTTCACCGACGCGATCATCGTCCGGTACGTCGATGATCAGATGCGATCCCGGGTCAGCGGCGTGCGGCTGGCGATCTCCTTCGGCGTGAGTTCTCTGGCCGTCTGGGCGCTGGGTCCGATCGTCAATGCCGCCGGCTTCGACAGCCTCCTGCTGCTGATGGCGGGCATCGCCTTGTGTACGCTGGTCCTGGTGATGTGGTTGCCCGCTCATGATCCGCGCCAGGCATCCTGACCCGCAGCATCCTGCGGCATCATCCGCCAAGGCCGCCGCGGGTGGCACCGGCGTCAGCCGGTCTTAGCCGGTCTTAGCCGGTCTTAGCCGGTTTCGCTCGGGACCGGCCTGAGAAGACGCTTCAGCAACTTGCCGTTGGCGTTTCTCGGCAGCGGATCCGCCTGGATCACCCAGGTCTCGGGAACCTTGTAGTCCGCCAACCGATTCGCGCAATGCGCGGACAACTGCTCGCGGGCATGGTGCGGGTTGCGCGCCAGTGCAGCATCCACGCACACGACGGCGTGGACACGCTCTCCCAGGACGGGGCACGGCCGCCCGACGATCGCCGCCTCGATGACGCCAGGAAAGGCCATCAAGGCATGCTCGACCTCCACTGAGTAGATCTTGTATCCGCCGCGGCTGAGCATGTCCTTCTTGCGATCGAACAACCGCACGAAGCCGGACTGGTCGATCGACCCGATGTCGCCTGATCGCCAGTATCCGCCAGAAAAAGACGCCGCGGTTGCCTGCGGGTTGGACCAGTATCCAGCCACCACCATCGGGCCATGAATCCACAGTTCCCCGATCTCGCCGGCGGGCACTTCCCGCCCCGCGTCGTCCATCACCCGGATGTCCGCAGTCGGGACCGACTGCCCGACGCTGTCCAGGTTCCCGGACTGCATTCCCGGCGGCATGATCGTCGCCGGCGAGGTGGTTTCGGTTGCGCCATAGGCGTTCATGAGCGTTAGTCGAGGCAATCGGACGGCGAGCGCTTCGATTGCGCTGCGCGGCATGGGAGCGCCACCGTAGGCCCCGATTCGCCAGGTACTGAGGTCGTGCCGGGACAGGTTCGGGTCGAGCAGGCACAGCTGGTACATCGAAGGCACCAGGAGGGTGTGCGTAATTTTTTGCGCGGCGACGAGCGCGAGGAAAGACGAGGCTTTGAACTGGCGAACGTTTACCACTGCACCACCGATCCGCAACATCGCCACGATGACGGCAATCAGCCCGGTCACATGGCTGGCCGGCACCGCCATCGCCGACCGGTCGCCGGCTCGCAGGCCCATGCATGATTCGAAATGCATGGCCGAATGCACGATGTTGAGCTGGCTGAGCATTGCGCCCTTCGGTCGCCCGGTGGTGCCCGAGGTGTAGAGAATGACCGCCGGGTCGTCTTCACAAACCGCCTCTGGGTCAGGTTTGCCCTGCGGCCCCGCGCGCGAGTCGACTCCCGCCGTCCCCAGGCCGGCGGCGCGGTGGTCGACCGAGTGCCAGGCCTGCCAGAGGCCAGCCCCGTCCAGAGGCACCCGCTGCAATTGCGGCGGAAGCTCTTTCAGCCTCGGGATACGGCCAGCGAGGTCCGTATCGTGAATCAGCATTCGCGCTGCACATTGACCCAGCATGTATGCAATGCCGGGTGCCTGCTCACGGATACTGATCGGCACTGCGATGGCGCGAACTCTCTGGATCGCGTAGAGGCTGACGATGAACTCAGTCCGGTTGGAAACCAGCATGGCCACCCGGTCACCGGCGACGATACCTGCTGAACGCAGGCCCGCGGCAGTCAGCGCTACAGCCCGGGCCAGGTCACGATAGGTCCAGCGAATACCGTGATCGACGACGGCGTCGCGCTCGCCATGCCGATCGACCGCCTCCCGGAACATCTCGTCCAGGCTGGACGGGCGGGCGCTGAAGCAGCGGACCACTCGATCGCCAAAATGAAGTTCATGGCGCATCGCGGGGAACGCGTGGGCGGGCGGAGATGGGCGTGTTTCCACACCGCCAAGCTTACCTCAGCCGGTTCACGCCGCGGCAACGGCTGCGTCGCGCCGTGTGACGATGGCCGATGCCGCGGCTGGTCCGGAGTCGGACAGCCCATGTTCGGGGGGTGATACCAGCACCACCGGCCGGAATTCCGGAATCGGACAGTCGATGACCAGAGCCAGAACCCGCAGGAAATCACGTGCTTCGATCGGCGCCTCCACGGACAGGAACTTGACGAAGTGCCTCATCAGCAGCGGTCGCTGCAGTGGCGAGAGATGGCGCAGGCTCGCCACGACGGCCTGCAGGCCGCCCACGTCCAGCGGCGGATACGACTGGCCGGTGCGCGACAAACCCAGTTGCTGGATGATTTCGTTGGAAACGCGCTGGGCGCGCAGGTCCGGTTCGCCCGCGCAGCGCGCCAGCATCGCCACCACCCAGCGAACCGATTCGGCGGCATTCGCCTCGGATTCGTCACCCCGCCAGGACCGGGCATCGGCCGGCAGCAGTCGGGTGCGCAACAGCATGTAGTAGATCCACTCCGCCAAGGTAACCCGCTGGTCGACTTCGATCTGTCCGCGGACCATTCGCAGCAGGTCTTCCCGCCAGGATCGGGCCAGCGGCTTGATGGTGGCCGCGCATAACTCGAGCAGCGGCCACCGCAGCCCCTCGACCGTCTGCACGCCGAGGCGGCGCAGCCGCGCGGCAATCGCCGCCTGGTGATTGGTTGCGCCGCGCCAGCGCAGCGGCCAGATCTCCGGCTCGATTGAGCCGCCCACGATCAGGAGGGTCGCCATGGCAGCCGCACCGAGGCTGTCGCGCGCTGCCTTGACCAGCGCCACCAGATCGTCATTGCGCTCTTGTGAGAGCCGATTGAGAGCAGCCGCCTCGGCAGCGGAGCATGGCTCGCCGGGCAGCGCGTTGTCAGCAACATAGACCAGCGAGGGGAGGGTGCTGGCCACGAGCCAGGCGCTGGCGCGCGACTGATCCAGGGATAGTGCGACCTGGTCCGCAGGGCCGCGCTTCGGGATCAGTGGCGCCGCCGCATTGCCCAGGAGTCGCGCAATCCGGGACGACAGTGGCGGATGCGTGGCCAGCCAGCGCGATCGCCATCCGCCGGCGTGTCGATCCGACTGGAACAAGGCATGCTCCATGCCGACTGCGCCGGCAGGGTGCGCCAGGGAGTTCCCCGACCCGCTCTTGTGCTGTGCCCAGCTGATCTTACGCAGCGCGTTGCCCAGGCCTGTGGGTTGACGCGTGAGCCTGACCGCTACCGCATCCGCGTGGAATTCCCTGGAGCGACCGATCGCTGCGGTCAACATCAGGGCGGCCAGATGACCGGCCCAGCCCACCGTCAGCAGCAGCGCCGCGGGAAGGACCAGAACCAAGCTGAGGCCGGTACCTGGGGACCGGCCCGCGGTCCCAGTCGTCGCAAAAGCGATGGCCAGGGCCCGGCGGCCGGCATTGGCAACCAGCTCGAGTCCGAAATTCATTGCGGCGAGTTTTGAATTGACGACCACATCACCGCTGGCGAGGTGGGCGATTTCGTGAGCCACAACCCCTTGCAGTTCGTCCCGATCGAGGCACTCGACCGCGCCGCGGGTGAGGATTACTGCGGCGTCCTCCCGCGCCAGGCCGATCGCCAGCGCATTGATGCCGGATTCGTGCTCCATCAGGTAGATCTTGGGAATCGGCTGATGCGCCGCCAGCGCCATCTCGTCCACGATGTTGATGACGCGCCGCTCCAGGAGCGACAGTGCCCCGGAACTCGCCTGGAGCGGGCGCGCCCGCAGACGCCGCACTATTGCCTGGGCGTCATCGGCCAGACGGTGCCGTTCCACCAGCGCCCCCGCGACGATCAGGCCGCCGGTGGCAAGGGTATTGACCAGCAGGAACCCGTACGGCAGGGGTGCCATGCCGAACAGGAGCCGCCACGTGAGGACCGCGGCGACGTTGAACACCAGCACCACTCCCACGACCGCAAGGAAGAAGGCGAACCCCAGTCGGCGTGTCGTGCGGGCGGCGTCTAGTTGATGGCGACAGAAATCCACGTCACGAAAGCTGAACGACCACCGGCGCGCGCTCACCGATGCCGGTGGTGCTGCGCAGCTGGCCTGCGACGGTAAAGCCGCAGGCGGTGGCGACGAGCGAATCCGGAAATTGGCCGATCGCGTCGTTGTAGGCATTGACCGCATCGTTGAAGGCCTGGCGGGAAAAGCCGATCCGGTTTTCCGTGGACGTCAGCTCCTCGCTCAGTCGCATGATCGTCTGGTCGGCCTTCAACTCCGGATAGGCCTCGACCACCAGTGAAAACTTCCCGAGGGCGGTATTGAGCCCTGCTTCTGCACGATCGAGTGCTTCGAGCTGTTCGGCATGGGCCCGGGCGGTCGGCGCGGCGGCCGCACGCCGCGCATCGCTTGCGCGCTGGCGGGCGAGGGTGACGCCCTCCAGGGTCTGGCGTTCGTGCTGCAGGTAGCCCCGCGCGGTGTTGACCAGATTCGGTATCAGATCGTGGCGCCGCTTGAGTTGCACGTCGATCTGGGAGAACGCATTCTTCATCCGGTTGCGACCGCGAACCAGCCGATTGAAGACACTCACTGACCAGACGATAGCCAGTGCAATCACGCCGACGAGACCGACCAAACCGTTGGACACACCACTCTCCACTTCAAGGTGGAGATAGGTTAGTGCCAAAACCGCCACGCCAGCAGGCCGTCCGTCAGCCCGTCCGGTTCACTGATCGCAGCACCCCGCCGGGGCGAGCAGGGTCATTCCATCCGCCCGGCGCCAGCGACCGCTGGTAGGCGGCGCCTCAGCGGGCGGTGTCGCGCCGGATCTTCTCGACACCGAGAATCCGGTCGAGTTCTTCCTGAGTGATGTACTCGAACAGCGTGATCACCCGCGAGACGCCGGAGACTTGCGATGCAATGATCGCTGCGCGCTCACCCTCGTTGTCGGTGACCAGGCCCATGAGATAGACGGTGGATTGCTCGGTGACCACCTTGATCGCGTTCGAGGACAGGTCACGCTCGCGGACGAGGCCGGCCTTGACGCGCGCAGTGAGGGTCGTGTCCTTGGTCCGGGTCGCGAAGTTGGACGCATTGGTGACTTCGACCTCGTTGTAGATGTCCTTGATGTTCGGAACGCGGTTGCGCGCCACGTCTTCGGCAAGCTGCCGGGTCTGGGGCGAATCGGCCTGGCCGCTCAACAGTACCCGCCGATTGAAGCTGGTGAGCGAGATGGAACCGATCGACTTGTTGTTGATCTCCTGGTTGAGTTCTCGCAAGCCACGCAACTCGATCGCCTGATCTTCCGTCTGCGCGCCCAGGGAGCGTCGGTCGAGCACGGCCATCGTGCCGACTGCAGCGCCGGTCATTGCGAGCCCGAAGCAGCCGGACAGGCCAACCGTGGAAACGACAAGCGCTGACAGGATCAGGCGCCGGCTGGCGGATGCTGCGGACGGATTCATATGAGAACTCCCTGGGCTTGGCTTCTCGATGGAAGCGGTTTTGTGGCGCATTATAAGGAGTTCAGGCCGCGTCGAAGGCCGCCCTGATCCAGTTCATCCTGCCGCCTTCAATTGCGACCACGTCGAAACGGCAGGCAGGCCACTCGCGCTGACCAAATCGCTCCAGCAGATAGCGGTTCGCGGCGCGATGCAGGCGCAGGCGCTTGCGGTGATCGACACTGGCCGCCGCGCCGCCGAAACGAACCGAGCACCGCGCTCTCACCTCGACGAACACCATCGCCTCGCCGTCGCTCATCACCAGGTCGATTTCCCCGACCTTGTAGCGCACGTTGGCAGCCACAAATCGAAGTCCCGCATCGACCAGCAGCCTGCACGCTTGCGACTCGGCCAGCTGCCCGGTTACCCGGGCGGCGTCGGCAGTCGCGGCAGTCGGCCTCACAGCGGGACCGGCACACCGTCGCGATATTCCGCCAGGGCTGGCTGGCGTTCGACCTGGGGCACGCTGCCGTCATAGCGCAAGCGGCCGGTAAGGCCGTCGATCTCGAACGAGGGTCGGCCGCTGAACATCGCGCGCGCCACCCTGAAGGCGTCCACGCCGAGCGAGTACAGGCGCTGCATTTCTAGCGAGAAGTCCATCGGCGCGCCGGGATAGCCCAGCGAGGCAGCGTAGTTGGGCAGTATTACCGCCGGCATCTCCAGCAACTTCACACCGTTCAGCTCCGGCGCCCGCGCTGTGGACTCGATGCCGCCGACCGA
>JBBRJB010000059.1:0-9354 GCA_038220085.1 Burkholderiales bacterium | reverse complement strand
AGCACGCTGGCCAGGCGCGCATTGGCCAGTTCGAGACCCACCCGGTTGCGCTCGACTTGCGCGCGCGCATCCTCCAACTGGCGGGTCATCGCATTGAAGGACTGCGTCAGCACCCCGAGCTCGTCGCGCCCGACGTAATCCTTGACCGGACGATAGTCGCCTTCAGCCACCGCCCGGGTGCCGGCGGCGAGCATCGACAACGGACCGGTCATCCAGCCGGCCAGCAGGAATGCCGCGGCGATCGCCGAGAACACCGTCAGCAGAACCGTCACAGTGAGCGTGACCCGGAAAATCCGTTTCAGGCCGATCCTGGACAGCGACAGCTCCTGGTAGTCGCGAAAGCCGGCCTGCACCGCCTCGGCGTTCTCCGAGAGTGCGCTCGGCACCGGATGGACCAGCTGCAGCAGGCGGGACTCGTCGCCCAGCGATGGCGCGCTGAGCACGAACAGCGCTCGCATCTTGAGGCCCGCGGTTGCCTGGCGGCCGCCACCCCGATCGGCAGCGGACTGATTCGGTGCAAGCGGTTCGATCGGGTCGATCGGCTCGATTGCCGCGTAGGAACGAGTCACCCGAGCCTGACGCAGGGCCGCCGACGAGGGCATGTCGGGTACCAGGGAGGCGAAACGCGAGCCGCTCGACTGAAGGATGCGACCCGAGCTGGTGAGGATCAGCGCTTCCTGCACGCCGGTGCGGTCGCGCAACTCCTGCAGCTTGTCAGACCACTGCATCATCGGCGTTGCCTCCAGCTCCGCCGCCGCGCTTCGCGTCTTGGCGCTGAGGTCGACCACCATCGAATCGAGCGTCGTCCGGCCCAGCGTGAGCCCGGAGTCCAGGGCACGTTCCATCGGCACATCGAACCAGGATTCGATCGATCGACCGAGGAACTGCACCGCCACAACGTAGATGAGCAGCACCGGAACCGCCGTCATCAGAATGAAGGCCAACGCCAGGCGGGCCATCAGGCGGGTGCCGAACAGCCCTCGGCGATAGCGGATGTAGAGGCGGCGCGCCAGCTCGATCGCGAGGATGGCGAGACCGATCGCGATGCCGACGTTGAGCCACAGCAGCAGCCCGTAGTGACGCTGCAGCAGTTCGTTGTTGCCGCTGGCCACCGCCAGCAGCGACAACAGCACTGCTGCCAGCGCCACGGACAGCACCAGCGACAGGCGCAGCGCCCGGGTTACCGAGCGCTGGTCGGGGTCGGGACGGTGAAGTCGAACCGCTTCCATTCCGATTGAGGGTTCCAGTCGCTGTCAGTGAGTGCGGTCATCTGGAAGGGCTTCGGCAACCGCGTGGTGTCGAGCTTCATCCGGACCCACACCTGGTAGACGCTGCGCGTGTCGAATCGCGACAGCGGGGCAACCCGCCAGCCCTTGATGCTGCTCATTGCCGCCAACGCCTCCTCCAGCGAGCCGAACGACTCGCTGCGGCCGTCGGAGGCGACCCTGAACTGACGCGTGAGAGCATGATAGGACAGCCGCCACTCCATCTGCGTCGCCACCACGTCCTCGTCGAACCAGTACCAGCGCCCGCGCTGGATCTGCAGCTCGATGACGAAATACAGGGCCAGGCCCCGATTGACCGCATCGCGCAGCGTTGCCGTCAGGGACAGGGTGAACTCGGCCGACAGCAGGACCTGGTCCTCCGGCCGCTGGATTTCGAGCCGCGCCTGCTCCACGTCGATCGTACTGCTGGACTGCGCCGGCCGCATCCAGGTCAGCAGCACTGCGCAACCCAGCGCTGCCAGGAAGGAACGCCGGTTCAAGGTTTCTTGCTCAGTAGGGCATAGAAGAATCCATCGTGCTCACGGTCGTCGGTGCTGGTAGGCATCAGTTGCGACAGGACAGGCTGACCATCTGACCAGGATGCCGAGTGCGACTCGCGAACGCTGTCGGCCTGGCGCGAGCAGAAGGCTGCAATCACCTCCTCACCCTCGTCGGGAAAGATGGAACAGGTGACGTAAAGCAATGTACCACCCGGCCTGAGGAGCGGCCAAAGCGCCTGGAGCAGCCCGGCTTGGAGCGCAGCGAGTGTGGCGATATCGCCACGCCGGCGATGCCAGAGAACGTCCGGATGACGCCTGACGATCCCGGAAGCGCTGCAAGGCGCATCGAGCAGGATCCGGTCGAAGGCCTCGCCATCCCACCAGCTCTCGGGACGAGCGGCGTCCCCTGTCTGCACCACCGCACCCCAGGCGGGCGGCGGCCAGTGTGGATGAAGGGGTAGATCCTCTCGCGCCAGGTTCTCCACGATGCGTCCGGCGCGGCGCGCATCCTGGTCCAAGGCCAGTACCTGGCAGTCCGCCAGCTGCAGCAGATGGGTGGTCTTGCCGCCCGGGGCGGCGCAGGCGTCCAGAATACGGTCGCCCGCGGCCGGTCGCAGCAGCGGCGCCGCCAGCTGGGCGCCGGCATCCTGCACCGTCACCGCCCCTTCGGCAAAGCCCGGGATCTGCTGCACGTTGACCGCGCGATCGAGCACCAGGGCTTCCGCGCCCACACGGCGATGAGCCAACTGCGCCGCCGACAATCTCAGGCGCATCGCCACCACCGGGTCGTCGCCGCCATCGGCGTACCGGCGGTTCACCCGCAAGGTGAGCGGCGCATGCGTCAGCGACACTGCCAGGACCTGCCGCCAGTCGTCAGGGCGGGCCTTGCGCACCGCCTCCACCCACCAGGCCGGGTGGTTGAATGCGGCCTGCACATCCTCGGCAGCCAGCGCCAGCAGCGACTCGCGCTCGCGCTCGAACCGGCGCAAGGTGGCATTGATGAAGCCGGCACTGAAACGATTGCCCAGGCTCTCCGGGAGCCGCGCAGCCGCCGCAACGGCTTGGTCGATCACAATCGGGGCGGCCCGTCTGCCGTCGAGCAGTTGCGACAGGGCCGCGAGCTGCAGACAGCCGAGTTGGTGCGCCGGCCTGCGGCTGTTCAACCGGCTTGCCAGGAACTGCAGAAGGCCCAGCGAGCGCACCGCAGCATAGGCCATGTCGCGGACCGCGCGGTCGGAGTTTGCACCAGCGCCAGGCGGCAACCGTGCCAGCGCCGTATCCAGATGGGTGCCCGCCAGCGTCTCATCTAGCACGCGGGCGCAGAGGATCAGCTCTTCACCTAGCGCCGCCCGCCGGGAGGCGGCGCCTGCCGCCTCAGGTGGGTTGTCCAATGCCGGTCATCGCCAGCAGGCGCTGGATTCGCTCCTCGGTACTGGGATGCGTGGAGAAAAGCCCGCGCAGCCCGCCTCCGCTCAAGGGGTTCATGATCATCATCTGTGCGGTTTCCGGATGCCGTTCGGTCGTCTCGAGCGGAGTTCCCTGGGCGTAGTGATGGATCTTTTCCAGGGCAGCCGCCAGCGCATGCGGATCACCGCTGATCGCGGCACCCATCCTGTCCGCCTCGAACTCGCGCGCCCGCGAAATCGCCATCTGGATGAGCGAGCCGGCGATCGGCGCCAGGATCGCCATCGCGATCCCGGCGATGGGGTTGGCGGGACGGCCGTCCCCACCGCGGCCGCCAAAGAACATGGCGAAGCTGGCGAGGGCGGAAATGGCGCCGGCCATGGTGGCGGAGATGGTCGAAATCAGGATGTCCCGATGCTTCACATGGGCCAGTTCATGCGCCATCACGCCCCGCAATTCACGCGCGGTCAGCACGCGCAGCAGACCGGTGGTTGCGGCAACCGCCGCATGCTCGGGATTGCGGCCGGTGGCAAAGGCATTGGGCGCGTCTTCCTCGATCAGGTAGACCTTGGGCATCGGCAACTCTGCGCGTCCCGCCAGTTCGCGGACCATGTTGTAGAACTGCGGCGCCGAGGATTCGTCGACTTCCTGCGCCCCGTACATCCGCAGAATCATCTTGTCGGAAAACCAGTAGGCAAAGAAGTTCGTGACCAGCGCAAAGCCGAGCGCCAGCATCATACCGGTCTGGCCGCCGACATAACCGCCGATCACGCCGAAAAGGGCAGTAATCGCCGCCATCAGGATTCCGGTCTTCAACCAGGCAACCATTTTCATCTCTCCAGTGGAACCCGCCCTAAGGCGTTTGTACCAGGGCCGGCAGCGGCCGTGCGGCGGCGCCTCCCCGTGCCTCGAATCATGGGGTCGAAACGGCGCGAATCAACCTATCGCCAGTGTCGGCTGGGGTCATGCGGCGTGGGCAATACCCTCTGGGGCCGGCCGTGGTGGCATCGCGAAACGATCGCCCGGCGCGAGGACATTGCCTCGGACGAACTCGCCGACCCGCAGACGACGACCGCCCGCGCGCTGCAGTTCGCTCACCCGGATCGAACCGCGTCCGCAAGCCACGACCAACCCGTCAGGCGACACCGCGAGGACTTCACCTGGGGCCCCGGCGCCCACGCCACCATCGACGGCGCCATCCACCCGCGCGGGGTTGAAAAGCCGGATCGACATTTCCGGCTGCCGGAGGAGCGCCGAGTGGGCACCGGGCGAGGGATCGAAAGCACGGAGGTGGTTGGCAACTGCGCCGGCCTCGAGTCCCCAGTCGATGGCCGCGTCGCTGCGATGAATCTTGTGAGCGTAAGTGACTCCGGTGCTGGGCTGAGGTTCGAATCGAACATTGGTGTGAGTGCTTGCTCCGCCCATCTGGTCCAGTATATCGACGATTGATGCCGCACCGAGTTCCGCCAGACGGTCGTGAAGGCAACCAGCACTGTCGTTCGGGTGGATCGGAATGCAGCGGGTCAGGGCGACCGGGCCGGTGTCGAGACCCGCTTCCATCCGCATGATGCAGATACCGGTTTCGCTGTCGCCCGCCTGGATCGCGCGCACGATCGGGGCCGCCCCACGCCAGCGCGGCAGCAGCGAAGCGTGGATATTCAGGCACCCCCAGGGCGCGATTTCCAGCACTGCCGGCGGCAGGATCAGCCCGAAAGCCGCCACCACGATGACATCGGGATTCAATGACCGCAGCGCAGCCTGCGCCGCCGGCTCCCGCAGGCTGGCCGGCTGCTGTACCGGTATGCCGGCCGCCAATGCCCGCACCTTGACAGCCGACGCGGCGAGCTTCTGGCCACGGCCGGCGGGCCGATCCGGTTGGGTAAGGACGCCGATCACCGGATGGCCGGAGGCCAGGATCCGATCCAGGGCACGCTCCGCGAACACCGGCGTGCCGGCGAACACCACGCGCAAGCCCCGTGATTCACTCACTCCAGTAATCCGGCCGGCCCGCCAGGGAGGCTGTCGGGGTATGAATCGGGGTCATGATTCATACCCCGACAGCCTAGGCGGCGGCGCGGTCCTGCTTGGTGAGTTTGTTCCGGATGCGGGACTGTTTCAGCCGCGAGAGATACTGAACAAAGACTTTGCCGTTCAGGTGGTCGATTTCATGCTGAAGACACACGGCAAGCACGCCGTCGGCTTCCAGGGTGAAGGACCTGCCTTGGAGGTCCAGCGCCCGCACCGTCACCTGATCCGGGCGTTCCACCTCGTCGTAGATTCCCGGCACCGACAGGCATCCTTCCTCGTAGACCTTCGACTCCCCGCTGGCAGCGAGGATTTCCGGATTGACGAAGACCTTGAGGTCGTCCCGCGCTTCGGAGACATCGATGACGATGACCCGCAGGTGGACGTCCACCTGTGTTGCGGCGAGGCCGATGCCCGGCGCCTCATACATGGTCAGCGCCATGTCGGATGCCAATTGGCGAATGCGGTCATCCACCACGGCGACCGGCTCGGCCACTGTATGAAGGCGCGGATCGGGATAACGAAGTATGTCTAGAACGGCCATCGGTTGAAAACTACCACTAAACCAAAATATCCTTGCCGGATCAATTATCTATGGTAAACAATTGAGAGCAAAGCTTAAGTCGCGCCAGGCAACGGCTCAGAACGCCGACGTCCGGCAACCCGGTCATTTCGACACGTGGGCTCGCTTGCGCGGTATTTCAAGGACTGACCAATGTCGCTGAAAAAGTTTAGCACCCGCCGACTGACCACACTAGTTGTCGGCGCCGGGCTGGCCATGAGTGGGGCCGTACCCTTCGCCACGGCGCAGCAGGCTACGGCGCCGATCGAACTCGCGCCGGGCGCTCCCGACAAGCATGTCGTGGTCAAGGGCGATACCCTCTGGGACATATCCGCGACCTTTCTGAAGTCGCCCTGGCGCTGGCCGGAAGTCTGGCAGCTTAATCGCGAGCAGATTTCCAATCCGCACCTTATCTACCCCGGCGACATCGTCTATCTCGACGCCAGCGGGCCGACGCCGCGATTGCGCCTGGGCAAAGCCATCGACACCGTGGCGGCCAACGGCCGTTCCGGCGACGGCATCGGCCGCCTTCAGCCGGTGGTGCGCGCAGAGCAGACCGATGCCGCAGCCATCTCGACCATTTCCTCCCAGGCGATCGAACCTTTCATCAATCGTCCGCTGATCGTGGACGAGAAGGGGCTGGCCGAATCGCCCCGGATCATCGCAACCCAGGAGGGTCGTGTCTACCTGGGCCGCGGCGACCGCGCGTACGTCCGAGGCATCAAGGACGACAGCGTGACCGACTGGCATATCTACCGCCCAGCCAAGCCTCTGCTGGATCCCGACACGCGCAAGCCGCTGGCCTTCGAGGCCCTCTACCTTGGTACCGCCCAGGTGGTACGCAAGGGCGACCCGGCCACCATCCGTATCGTCGGCAATGCCGAAGAGATCGGAGAGGGCGACCGCCTGGTGCCGGCCGACCCCACCCGTACCGTGAACTTTGCGCCGCGCCCGCCGGAGAAGGAGCTTTCAGGCAAGATCATTTCGGTCTACCGGGGGATCACCCAGGTCGGGCGCAACAGCGTCGTCGCGCTCAATGTCGGCAAGAACCAGGGGTTGGACATCGGTCATGTCCTGACCGTCCAGTTGACCGGAAAACTGGCGAAGGATCGCCAGGCGAACGAGCTGGTCAAACTTCCGAATGAGCCGATTGGCCAATTGCTGGTTTTCCGGACCTTTGACAATATCGCCTACGGCCTGATCGTCGACGCGTCTCAGTCGATCTCGGTCGGCGACTCCGTCGTCAATCCGTAACCAGCCCTCGTGTCGGCGGCGCCCGCACCGGGCGTCACCGGTGCCGTCGGCTTGCTCCAGGACTTCCCTCCCGCTCCTGACGATCTTCCTGCCTGGCTACGGCTGAGTCACACCGACGGTATCGGCCCGGTTCGTGGCCGCATGCTGTTGCAGCGGTTCGGGCCGCCGGAGGCAGTGCTGGCGGCGGGGTTCAGCGCGGTGGCAGAGACGCTGCAGTCGCGAACGCACGCCGCAGCCTTGTTCAACCGCGCCCCCCAGCGCGACGCCCGTGTCGCCAGCGCGATGCAATGGCTGGCCGGTACGCCCGCGGACATGGAACCGGTGGAAATCGAACCGGGTCACTTACCGCCCCACATACTTCCCCACGGCTATCCACGGACCATTCCACGGGCCGTCCAACGAGCCATCCTGGTTCTGGGCGATCCGCTATACCCACAGCGACTGCTGGACCTCGCCGACCCGCCCCTGCTGCTGTACTGCCTCGGCGATCCGCGCTGGCTCAGCGCGCCCCAGGTAGGGATCGTCGGCAGTCGCAATGCCACGGCCATCGGCACGACGACGGCACGGGCGATGGCGCACCATCTGGCCACCGCCGGCTGGACGGTGGTCAGTGGCCTGGCCAAGGGCATCGACTGCGCCGCGCACGTCGGCGCGCTGGCTGCCGGCACCTGCCAGGAGAACGCGGCCGTTCCTGCGGGCAGCACCGTCGCAGTCCTGGGCACCGGCATCGATCGGATCTACCCGTCCCGGCACCGCGCGCTGGCGCAGGACATCGGACGGCTCGGTGCCCTCGTCACCGAACAGCCGATCGGGATGCTGCCCTTACCGGTTAATTTCCCGCGCCGCAACCGCCTGATCGCAGCCCTGTCACACGCGATCATGGTCGCCGAAGCCACGCCGCAGAGCGGCTCGCTCATCACCGCGGGGCTTGCCGCGGAGCTCGGGCGGGAGGTCCTGGCGGTGCCCGGCTCGATTCATTCGCCGCTCGCTCGCGGGTGCAATTCCCTGATCCGCCAGGGCGCCGCCCTGGTCGAAACCGCAGAAGACATCCTGGCTGAACTTCCGCCGATTTCCCGGCTCGGGTTAAGATGGCCGTTTAGGGCCGGTTCAAGGATACCTCCGGTACCGGCTGACGGACGCCGGTCAGCGCCGGGCCCGGCATCCGGCGCAGCCAACCCGCAGGGGTCATCCGCGCCGGGCCAGCCATTGCCTAAGGTGCAGGTCCGAATGCTCCGCGCAATGTCGGCCGATCCGGTCATGCTGGAGACCCTGGCGGACTGGCAATGCCTGCCGCTGCCGGACGCATTGGCGGCCTTGCAGACGCTGGAGTTGGCCGGGTTGGTACAACGCCAGTTGGACGGCTCCTATATCCGTTGCTGACCTGAATACGTTGCTGACCTGAAGTCCGTAGCAAACCGGTGTGGCGAGTGGGCACTCGGCCGGTTCACTTGAAACCCGCTGACTGCAGAGATCGCTTGCGCGATCGGCAGACAGCCTCTTATATTGGCCCCCTTCATGGGTAAAGCACTGATCATTGCCGAGAAGCCTTCGGTAGCCAACGACATCGCACGGGCCCTGGGCGGCTTCACGCGCCATGGCGACTACTTCGAGAGCGACGACTACGTCGTCAGTTCGGCCATCGGGCACCTGGTAGAAATCGCCGTCCCCGAGGAATTCGAAGTCAAGCGAGGCAAATGGTCGTTTGCCAACCTGCCGGTGATTCCGCCGCACTTCGACCTTCGGCCGATCGAGCGAACGGCCGACCGCCTCAAATTGCTGACGCGGCTGATCAGGCGCAAAGACGTGGACCGCCTGATCAACGCCTGTGATGCCGGGCGTGAGGGCGAACTGATATTCCGACTGATCGTCCAGCACGCCAAGGCTAAGCAGTCGATCAAGCGCCTGTGGTTGCAGTCCATGACCCCGTCGGCGGTCCGCGAAGGCTTCGATCGACTGCGGACCGACCAGGAAATGATGCCGCTTTCCGAGGCGGCTCGCTGCCGGTCCGAGGCGGACTGGCTGGTGGGCATCAACGGCACCCGCGCCATGACGGCATTCAATTCCCGCGACGGCGGCTTCTATCTCACCACGGTCGGTCGGGTGCAGACCCCCACCCTGACCCTGATCGTGGAGCGCGAGGAAAAGATCCGCAAGTTCGTGCCTCGCGACTACTTCGAAGTCAAGGCCACCTTCCTGGCCAAGGTGGGCACCTACGAAGGCAAGTGGTTCGATACCGGGTTCAAGAAAGGTGACGATCCCGAAGTTCGTGCGGACCGCCTGTGGGATCGCGCTCAGGCGGACGGGATCGTCGCAGCCTGCGAGGGCCGTGAAGGTACCGTCACCG
>JBBRJB010000058.1:0-9409 GCA_038220085.1 Burkholderiales bacterium | reverse complement strand
CGGAGCTGCCATTCTGTTGCTCGTCACCCTGACCTTCATGCTGACGACACCCGGGGTGTGGGAGCCGGGCTACGGATTCCCGGCGCTGTCGGCTATGCCGGGACAGTTTCTCGCCAAAGACCTGGTGTTGCTGGGCGTATCGATCTGGACGGCAAGCGAGGCTTGGCATGCGGGTCTGCACACGGGTTCGCTGGTCCACGGTCGCGACCTCGAGCGCGGTCCACGCGGCCGTTAGCTGCGGCAATTGCGCGCGCCGGAGGTCGCGCCGGGGCGCAGAGGTTGGTAAGGAATGCGACTCAGTTTAGACGACCAGCCCACTCTTATGCTCGAAGGAAGCACGACTCCGCACGGACGACATCAGTTTCTCAAGCTCATCGAACGCGAAGGGTTTCACCAGGTGGGCGTCAAAACCGGCCGCTCCGGCCCGCTCGATGTCGATGCCCCGGCCGTAGCCGGTCACCGCAATGATCCGCCCCTGGAATCTCTCCCCACCACCCTCTTCTCCGAGGGGCAGGGTCCGCAGTCGGCGGGCGACGTCGTAACCGTCCAGCCCCGGCAGTCCGATATCGAGCAGCAGGACGTCCGGCCGCCATTGCCGAGCGACCTGCAGGCCCTCGGGGCCCGTGTAGGCCACCTCCACCGCATAGCCCTTCTTCCGCAATACGCTGGAAAGCATCGTCACCAGGTCGATGTTGTCATCGACGACCAGGACGCGCATTCCGCCAGGATCGGGCGCGGGCTCGTCCGCCAGCAAGCCCGCCTCCGCAATCGGCGAGCCAAACTTCGGCAGCTTGACGATGAACTCGCTGCCAACTTCGCTTCCCGGCGGAGGAGAGCGCGCTTCGACGGTCCCGCTGTGCAGTTCGACCAGCCGATGCGCCAATGACAGCCCGATGCCCAGCCCCCCTGCACTGCGGGCCAGCGATTGATCGGCTTGCGTGAACAAATCAAAGATGTGCGGCAGGTGATTCTCATCGATCCCGATGCCGTTGTCGCGAATCCGCACCTGCACAAACTTGTCGCCGGAAATGCCCTCGCACCAGACCTCGATGCGCCCGCCGTCGGGCGTGTACTTCGCTGAGTTGTCCAGGAGGTTGATGAGCACCTCTTCCATGCGGGTGGCATCCGCATAGGCCCAGACCGGCTCATCGCACCGATGCACGATAAGTTCGTGCTTGCGCTGCTCGATCATCGGCGTGACGGTCTCGACCGCGTGCTTCACGATCTGACCGAGGTCCAGGACAGTCTGGTTGAGGTTGATCCTGCCGCTGACCACGCGCGAGACCTCCAGCATATCGCTGATCAGCTTTGTCATGTTGTTGACCTGGCGCTCGATGATCGCCAGGGCTTGCTGCTGGATCGCATTTTCGCTGCCGCGTGCGTGCAACTTGAGAAGATGCACCGCGCTGCAGATGGGAGCCAACGGGTTGCGCAGTTCGTGGCTGAGCATGGCGAGAAACTCGTCCTTGCGGCGCGATTCGCCAACCAGTTGCTCGGCCTGCTGCCTGACCAGGCTCTCCAACTCCTGCGCCCTTGCAGCGAGCTCGTGTTGGTGGACCGATGACACCAGCAGCGCGTCGTTCATTTCACGCAGTTGCTGCTCGAAGTCCCCTGCCAGCGCCGTTCCCGAAAACTCAGTCATCTTTTTTGCTCCTGCGCGTAGGAGGAGGCTTCGGCGCGCGCTGCGGGGGGCGGTTCAGCCACAGTGCTGGATCATTTTGCCCGGATTCGGCCGACCACGGTTCCGGGATTCCGGTGGTGAGACCGCGGTAGCCGCGAAGGGGCTCGCCGATGACCACGCCCTTTTTGGTGATCTGGTATTCATGGATGTCAATCGAGTGCGCGCTGCGGCGCATCTTCACCACCATGAGCATCTTGCGCATCTGGCCGTTGATCGAGACGTAACGCATGCGCAGGATGTCGTCCGCCAGGAACGAGACGGTAAACTTGCTCAGGTCCATCGAGGTGAAGTCTTCCTCGACCTCGACGGTGCTGACGATGGTCACGCCCAAGCGGGTGAGGGCGGCGATCATGCGGTAGAGCGATTCGCGGAAGTCCTCGCGAAAGCCGGGGGCCAGCGCCATCTCGAACCCGACCAGGGAGTCGATGACCAGCCGCTTGGCCCCGATCTCCTTGACGGACTTGACGATCTCATGAACCGTTTCATCGACGGAGAGATCCAGCGGGCGCAGGTATATGAGCTTGAGCTTGCCGTCTTTCTGGGGTTTGTCGAAGTCGATGCCGAACATTTTGGCCCGATGGACGTGCTCGATGGGCAACTCCTCGAAGATGGCGACGATGCCGGGTTCGCCCTGGCGCAGGCCCTCGTCGATGAACTGCATGCCCAGCGTCGACTTGCCCGCACCGGAGGGGCCGGCCAGGAGCAGGCTCTCGCCTTCCGGGATGCCGCCATGCATCATTTCATCGAGCCTGGCGATGCCGGTGGAAACACGGCACTTGCCCTTGACGTGGCCACTCTGTGCGCTGAGCCCGAAGGTGCGCGGGAAGGTTTGCACGCCGGCGCCGGTGATGCGAAAGGTGTGCAAACCCGGCACCGCCTCCTGGCCGCGCGTCTTCATGACCTGCATTTTTCGCACAATCGAATTGCGCTCGACGCTCTGGTAAAGCCAGAGCAGGCCGTCGGCGACGGTGAAAACCGGGTTGTCGCGCATCTCGTCTTCGACGTATTCGCCGATGAGGAAGGTGGTGGCCTGCCAACTGGTCAGGTGCAGGGCCAGGCGCTGGACGAAGCCCTGGAGTTCCATGTCGCTCGACCCAGCGACCACTTCGGACTGGGCCTTGCGCACCACGGTGCGGAAAGAATCGATCACGACGATCCTGGCGTTGCTCGCCTCGACCTGCCTGATGATCTCGTCGAGAACGGCGCCGAGATCCTTTTCCAGGACGAGCTGGCTCAGGTTGACGAAACGGATCGCCGCTTTGGGTCCGTCCATCCTGGATTGGTCGAAGAACGCGAACTGCTGCTGGTAGCGCAGCATCTTGATGGCCGGCTCGCCCAGCACCGTGAAGTAGAGGGCCGGGTTCGCCGGGCTGGCGTTGGCGAACATGATTTGATGCGCCAGCGTCGTCTTGCCGCAGCCGGGCGAACCCGCCAGGATGTTGAAGGAGTATTCAGGCAGCCCGCCGCCGAGAATCTCATCGAGGCCCGGTACACCGGTAGAAAGCTGGTGGATCTTCGCCTTGTCGTTTCGCTGATTCGGCGCGGGATCGTTCTTTCGGCGGCGCGTGGTCATAGAAGTCTCGTTCCTTCAGTGCTGCTGGCGTCTAACGACGCGTCGGGCCAACTCTCGCGCAGCAAGCGCAGTGTCAGGGATTCGCCAATGAAAGTGACCAGCAACCCCAGCAGATGGGCTGACAGTGCAACCGCCGCCTCGGCGCCGCAGTCGGCCTCATCAGCAGCGAGCGCTTCGAGTCCGTCCAGGGAGCAGTCGGGATCGATCGTCACGCGGCTGAGCGAGGGGACTTCAGTCCGCGCCAGGACCAGACTGCGCCTCAGGAGGGATGCGAAGCCGTCTGCGCCGGCAAAACGCGTCAGGGAAACCCGCAGCTTCTCAACCACCCGCACCGCTTCGTACATGTGCAGATGGGAAGCGGGCGGGCGCGATTTCTCCGCAGCGAGCAACCGCCTGGCCAGACCGCGCATCGATGCCGACGGAGTATCCATAATAGTAGGGATAGTCTATCGGAAGTCTTCAGCAAGCTACGCCATGCCCAAGCGGACTCGGAGAAATGCTAAATGGAGCGGCGGGGACGGCGGTTCAAGCGGCGGATTTCCCGGCCGCGCAGAGCACCTGACGATCTCCGGCTATGGAAGTTTCGAGGCGGTGATGGAAACGCTGGCGCAAGCGGTGGTGAACGGCGCCTATGTCGCGGGCGAGCGCTTCTCGTTCAAGCCGCCTGATTCTGTGCCGCCGCTTTTGCGTGACGGTTCGCCGCTTGGACGCGGCTGGACTGCCAGCGTCCGAGGAGCAGAACCAGCAGGGCTCCGGCGGCCGGGGCAACGTAGGCCAGCCAACCCATGTAGGGCTGCAGCTTCAGCACCACCGCCGGGTCTGTGATCGCCATGCTGCCGGCGATCCAGCCCAGCAGCATGCCGCCCAGGGTGATGACGATCGGGAAGCGGTCCATCAGCTTGATCACCAACTGGCTGCCCCAGACGATGATCGGCACGCTCACCAGCAGGCCGAAGATCACCAGCGGCATTTCGTGACCGCCACCGGCCCCCTGGGCGGCGCCGGCAATCGCTATCACGTTGTCCACGCTCATCACCAGGTCCGCGATGATCACGGTCCGGACCGCCGCCCACAGCCGATCGGATCCTTCAATCGTGCCGTGCCCGTCCTCCTCCTCGGGCAGCAGCAGTTTCACGCCGATCCACAGCAGCAGCAGAGCACCGACGATCTTGAGGTAGGGGATGGCCAGCAGCGTCAGCGCAAAAAAGATCAGGATGACCCGCAATACGATGGCGCCCGCCGTACCCCACAGGATGCCGAGCTTGCGTTTGGCGGGATCCAGCTTGCGGCAGGCGAGCGCGATCACGACCGCGTTGTCGCCGCCCAGGAGGATGTCGATCATGATGATCTGACCGACAGCAATCCAGAATTGAGGTGAAGTGAGGTCCAGGTCCATCGGGGGCTCCAGCCGCGGGCTCTGTGGTGCGGCCGCTCACGGAAGGTCAGGTTTCGACAGGTTCACGAGAATAACCCAAGTCACCCCGCCGGCCGGCCCGTGGCAATTACTCTGCCTGGAGCTCAGCGTCCTTGATGAGCTTCTTCCACTTCGTGCTTTCCCCGCGGATCGCCTCTTCGGCGTCGACCGCGGTGGTCCAGGTGGCCAGGGCGCCTTGCGCGAGCAGCGTCTCACGGACGTCCCGCATCGCCATGATGTTCTTGAGCGCCCCGCTGATCTTGGCGACCGCCGCGTCGGGTGTTCCCGCCGGGCCGAGGATGCCGAACATGGACTTCACTTCAAACCCAGGCAAGCCGGCTTGTTCGGCAGTGGGTACGTCCGGCAAGGTCGAGACAGGCTCGCGCGTGGTGGTGGCGAGAGCCCTCAGCTTGCCGGCCTTGATATGGGGCTGCGCGGCAGGCGCGGTTTCGATCATCGACTGTACCTGGCCGCCGACCAGATCGATCATGGCGGGACCGCTGCCCTTGTACGGGACGTGCAGCATGCGCACGTCCGCCATCCGCTGGAACAGTTCACCGGCCAGGTGCTGGGGCGATCCGTTGCCGGCCGATGCGTAGGTGATCGCGCCCGGCTTGGCCTTGGCCAGACCGATAAGGTCGGACAATGTGTGCGCGTTGACATCGGGATGAACGACGAAAACCAGGGGGACGGTGGCGACGATCGCGATCGGGGCGAAGCTCTTTTCGATGTCGAAAGGAACGGTCTTGCCGTAGAGGGCCGCGTTGATCGAATGGCTGGTCAGCGCGCCCATCAGCAGTGTGTGGCCGTCCGCCGGTCCGTTGGCAACCATGCCGGCGCCAATGCTGCCGGCCGCGCCCGACCGGTTGTCCACCACGACCTGCTGGCCCAGTTCGCTCGACAGTTTCTGTGCCAGGATGCGGCCGATCACGTCGGTGGCGCCCCCCGGGGGATAGGGCACCACCAGCTTGATCGGTTTCGTGGGGTAGGGCAGGCTCAGGACCGGCTGCGCCAGCGCCTGTCCGGCGAACATCATCGCGACGGTGGCCAGGACGCACACGACGGCCGGCAGGGGCGAAGCTCTCACGATCGACTCCTCATCAGGGTTCGGCGATTTTCGGCAACTCGTCCGCGAGCAGGTTCAGCCCGGCTCGCAGCAGCGAATCGTAGCGGTTGCGTTCGGCGGCAATGGCTTCCGGTGTCCAGCGGAAGAAACCCTCGCCGGTCTTCATGCCCAGTTTGCCTGCAGCGACCCGGTCTGTCAGCGACCGGGAGGGCTCGACGTTGCTGGCCAGGGACGGGTACATGGTTGCGGCTGCTGCGCAGTGTACGTCAAGGCCCGCGTGATCCCGCTGCAGGACGGGGCCGGCCGCCAGAAAGCGGAATCCGAACCCGAACCGGACGGCGGCATCGACATCCTCGGCAGAGGCGATGCCGGCGTCGATCAAGGCGAATGCTTCCCGCGCCAGGGCATGCTGCAAGCGGTTCGCCAGGAACCCGGGCAGGTCCTTGCGCACCAGCACCGGCACCATGCCGCATCCCTTGACGAAGGCGCACAGGTCCTGGGCCAGCATAGGGTCCGACTGCGCGCCGAGTACCACCTCCACCAGGGGCACCAGGTGCGCGGGCATGAAGTAGTGCAGACCGAACATCCGGTGCGCCCCGGCCAGCCCCGCGCCGATCGACGAGATCGGAAAGCTCGAGCTGTTGCTGCACAGGCAGGCGTCCGGGCGGACGCGGTCGCACAGCGTCGCGAAGAGGGCCTGCTTGAGCGGCAGCCGCTCCGGGATGCTTTCGATCACGAGTTCGATGCCGGGCCAGTCGACCTCGTCCAGCGATCCGCTCAGCTCGATCAGGTGGCGATGCCGGGGCAGGTCGAGTGCTGCCAGGCCCCGGGTCAGATAGGAGTCCAGCGCTTCGCGTCGCTGTGCAGCGGTTTCAACCAGGACGGTGCGGCAGCCGGCGCGGGCCAGCGCCAGCGTGATGTCGGCGCCCATGGTGCCGCCGCCGACGACGACGGCGTGGCTGGCGGACGGGACTGCGGTGAGAGGCATGTGAGGGCTCCGGTCAGATCGTCGGGACCAGCGCGCAGTCGCCGAGCCGATGGCGCGCGTCCTGCTGTTCGGACAGGGTGTGAGCGGTCTGCATCGACTGCGATTGTAATGACGGAAGCGACGCGCCGTATCGGCCCGGTTATCGCCTGAGCGGCAGGGGGCTCTGCTTGAGTTGGCGGAGCACGAAGCTGGACTTGCTGTGCCGGATGCCGGGTATCCGGTAAAGCTGCTCGCGCAGGAGCCGTTCGTAGTCGCGGGTGTCGCTGACGGCGATCCGGATGTAGTAGTCATAGTCCCCGGAGACCAGGAAGGCTTCCAACACCTCCGGGATCGCGGCCAGGGCACGGCCGAAGTCCATCAGGGCTTCGTCGGAATGGCTTTCCAGAGTGACCTGCACGATGACGGTGTCGGCAAGTCCCAGGGCGGACGGGCTCAGGCGGACGGTATAGCCTTCGATGACGCCGGCCGCCTCCATCCGCTTGATCCGCGTCCAGCAAGGCGAGGCTGTCAGGCCGACCTGAGTGCCCAGTTCCTGCAGGCTGATGCGGGCATTGCGTTGCAGGCCCTCCAGGATCGAGATGTCGAACTTGTCCAGCTGCATGAGAAATCCCGGTGTGCTTGGGCGTGAATGCAGAATGATATTCTGTGTACGGTCTCGATTCTCCCAGAATCATCTGCCGGATGGACGCTTTTCCCCGGATTCGAAACAAATTGCCGGGGGCGCGCAGGCACAATGGCTTCTATGGAAAATCTGCTCGATCGTGCGCCTGATCGCGCGCAGGCGACCGACGAGTCGCTGCCCGTGTCACCGTCACCCACCCCCGCGGCCGTCCCGCTCAGCGGGGCTGCCGTGCTGATTGACACGCTCCTGGAACTCGGCGTCGATACCGTGTTCGGTTATCCCGGGGGCGCGGTCCTGCCGCTCTACGATGCCCTGCATCAGCAACCGCGAATGCGCCACATCCTGGTGCGCCACGAGCAGGCTGCCGTGCATGCGGCCGAGGGCTTTGCCCGCACCACCGGCCGCGTCGGCGTGGTGTTCGTCACCTCCGGGCCCGGCATCAGCAATACCACCACCGGCCTGCTCGACGCCCTCAGCGATTCCGTCCCGGTGCTGTGCATCAGCGGCCAGGTCGCGACGTCGGCAATCGGAACCAACGCCTTCCAGGAATGCGATGCCCTGGGCATTTCGGCGACCGTCACCAAATGGAATGTGCAGATCAGGGCGGTGACCGAGGTCGCCGCCACGGTGCGCAAGGCGCACCGGATCGCTGCCGGCGGCCGCCCAGGCCCGGTACTGGTCGATTTTCCCAAGGATCTCCAGCAGGCCTTGCAGGCGCCGGCAGCTGGCGCGGTCGAGCAACCGCACACGGCGCCTGTCCCCGCCCGCCGGCACGGACCGGACGATATCCGTCGGGCGATCGACCTGATCTTCGCCGCGCGCCGCCCGGTTTTCTACGGTGGCGGCGGCTTGGTCAATTCGGGTCCGGCCGCCTGTGCGGCATTCACACGGCTGGTGCGCCAGGCCGGCGCGCCCTGCACCCTGACCTTGCTGGGGCTCGGCGCCTTTGCCGCGTCCGATCCCGCCTTCCTCGGGATGCTTGGCATGCACGGCACGCTGGAAGCAAACATGGCCATGCATGACGCGGACCTGATCGTCTGCGTCGGTGCGCGCTTCGACGACCGGGTCACCGGCCGCGTCGAGGGCTTTGCCCCGTCGGCGAAGTTCATCCACGTCGACATCGATCCGCTGTCGATCGGCAAGGTAGTCAAGGCGGACGTGGGACTTCACGGTGACTGCGCCGTCGTGCTCCGGGAACTGTTGGCCGAGTTGGACGCGCGGTCGCTGGCGCGCGTTGCAGGGGACCCGTCGCTGCGGGACTGGTGGGCGCAGATCGAGTCGTGGCGGTCGGAGCGATCCCTGGCCGTCGCGGATCCGACGTCTCATATCGCGCCACAGGCCCTGATGAGCCGCCTTCAGCATGCGCTGGCGGGGCGCGACCCGATCGTGTCCACCGATGTGGGCCAGCATCAGATGTGGGCGGCCCAGTACCTGAAGTTCGAGGCCCCGAATCGCTGGCTGACCTCCGGCGGCGCGGGAACGATGGGCTACGGACTGCCGGCGGCGATCGGTGCGCAGATCGCGCACCCGGATCGGCTGGTCGTCTGCGTCAGCGGCGACGCATCGATCCTGATGAACATCCAGGAACTGGCGACCGCGACCCAGCACCGCACGCCGGTGAAAGTCGTGCTGTCGAACAATGGCTACATGGGTATGGTGCGCCAGTGGCAGGAACTCAACCATGGCGGCCGCTACAGTCACAGCTACACCGAGGCGCTGCCCGATTTCCCCGCGCTTGCGCGCGCCTTCGCATGGCAGGCCCGCACGGTCAGCGCGCGAGCCGACCTCGACGGCGCACTGCGTGAATGTATCGACTCGCCTGGCCCCTATTTCCTCGATGTCCAGGTGGCGGCCGAAGAGAACTGCTTTCCCATGATTCCCGCCGGCCGCAGCCATGGCGACATCATGCTCGCCAAGGATCGCTGGTTCAGCAGCAGCAGGCCCGGCTGACCGATCCGGCCGGGCTTGCTTGCGCCTGCGCGAGGTCAGGTGGCGGCGAGTGCCTGGTCCAGATCGGCAATCAGGTCGTCGATATGCTCGATGCTGCTGATCGACAGGCGAACGG
>JBBRJB010000057.1:0-9783 GCA_038220085.1 Burkholderiales bacterium | reverse complement strand
GACATCTACTCGCGCCTGTTGCGCGAACGCGTGATCTTTCTGGTGGGTCCGGTCATGGACCAGACGGCAAATCTGGCGATCGCTCAGATGCTCTACCTGGAAAGCGAGAATCCGGAAAAGGACATCAGCTTCTATATCAATTCACCGGGCGGCTCGGTCTCCGCCGGCCTGGCAATCTTCGACACGATGCAGTTCATCAAGCCGGACGTCTCCACCTTGTGCATGGGTTTCGCCGCCAGCATGGGCGCCTTCCTGATGGCCTCCGGAGAAAAGGGCAAGCGATTCTCTCTGCCAAACGCCCGGATCATGATTCACCAGCCGTCCGGTGGCGCCCAGGGACAGGCTTCGGACATCGAGATCCATGCCCGTGAGATCCTCTACCTGCGCCAGCGGCTCAACGCCATCCTTGCAGAGCGCACCGGACAGCCGATCGAACGCATCGAAAAAGACACTGAGCGCGACAACTTCATGTCGGCGGAAGATGCGGTAAAGTATGGATTGATCGATAAGGTCCTGGCCGCGCGGGATGCCGCCGCCAAGACACCGGCGCAGAAGTCCTAGTCGAATTCGCGCCGAAGTCACTCGCGCGCCGGAGCCCGGAGAAACGGATGTCGGAAAAAAAAGGTTCTAGCGAAAAGCTTCTGTACTGCTCTTTTTGCGGCAAGAGCCAACATGAAGTTCGCAAGCTGATCGCCGGTCCCTCGGTGTTCATCTGCGATGAATGCATCGAGTTGTGCAACGACATCATCCGGGACGAGGCCCAGGCGGAACCGAGTGCAGCCAACCGCACCGGCCTGCCGACGCCGGCTGAGATCGCGCAGATTCTCGATCAGTACGTGATCGGGCAGAATCGCGCCAAGCGGATTCTTGCGGTAGCGGTCTACAACCACTACAAGCGGCTTCGCCACAAGGGCAAGAAGGACGACGTCGAGTTGTCCAAGAGCAACATCCTGCTGGTCGGCCCCACGGGCTCAGGCAAGACGCTGCTGGCGCAGACCCTGGCCCGCCTGCTCAACGTACCTTTTGTGATTGCCGATGCCACCACGCTCACCGAGGCCGGCTATGTCGGCGAGGACGTGGAAAACATCATCCAGAAGCTGCTCCAGAACTGCAACTACGAGGTCGAGAAGGCGCAGAACGGGATCGTCTACATCGATGAGATCGACAAGATTTCCCGCAAGTCGGACAACCCGTCCATCACGCGCGACGTCTCGGGCGAGGGCGTGCAGCAGGCCCTGCTGAAACTCATCGAAGGCACGGTCGCCTCGGTGCCACCGCAGGGTGGGCGCAAGCATCCGAACCAGGACTTCGTGCAGATCGACACCACCAACATCCTTTTCATCTGCGGTGGTGCCTTCGACGGCCTGGACAAAGTCATCCGGAATCGCTCGGAACGCTCGGGGATCGGATTCGGGGCGGAAGTCAAGAGTCAGTCGGAACGCACGCTGTCGGACCTGTTCAAGGACGTCGAACCCGACGACCTGATCAAGTTCGGCCTGATCCCTGAGCTGGTCGGCCGGCTTCCCGTGGTCGCATCGTTGGACGAACTCGATGAGCGCACCCTGGTGCAGATCCTGACCGAGCCCAAGAACGCACTGGTCAAGCAGTATCAGCGCCTCTTCTCGATGGAAGGTACGGAGCTGGAAATCCGGCCCGCCGCGCTCAACGCGATCGCCCGCAAGGCGCTCAAGCGCAAGGCGGGAGCCCGCGGGCTGCGCTCGATTCTCGAGCAGGCCCTGCTCGACACCATGTATGAGCTGCCCAGCCTGAGCGGGGCGCAGAAGGTGGTGATCGAAGAGAACGCTATCATCGGCGAGGGCAAGCCCCTGGTCATCTACGGCGAGAAGCCGAAAGTGGCAGGCAGCAAATAAGCCGCCGCGCACCCGTTCAAGCTGTCGCGTGTCGGGTGCGTCGCCATGCCTCCAACCGCCTGCCGGCCGCTTTCGACCGGTGATCCCGTCCGGGCAGATTGGCCACAAGGGCCGGGGTTTCATCCCGTCCAGGGTGTCGCAATCGCGGTATGCTTGAATTTGGCGGGTATCGCCGCATCTTCTAGCAGACTGCCGCAAATGCTGCTCTGAACTGACCAGAGCCACACGCCTGATATCGACACTTCTGCCGGGGAATTGATGAGCCAGACAACGATGACGTCGCAGACACTGCCACTGCTGCCCTTGAGGGACGTGGTGGTCTTTCCCCACATGGTGATCCCTCTCTTCGTGGGTCGGCCCAAGTCGATCAAGGCGCTGGAAGCCGCGATGGAAGCGGGCAAGAGCATCATGCTCGTAGCCCAGAAGAACGGCTCCAAGGACGATCCCACGGCTGAGGACATCTACACCATCGGATGCATCTCAAACATCCTGCAACTGCTCAAGCTTCCGGACGGGACGGTAAAGGTCCTGATCGAAGGAACGCAGCGGGCGGGCATTCAGTCCATCGACGACGCCGGCGAACACTTCGTCTGCACGCTGGACTCGATCGAGAGCGATCCCGCCGAGACCCCTGAAGCCGAGGCGCTTCGCCGGGCGATCCTGGCCCAGTTCGACCAGTACGTGAAGCTGAACAAGAAGGTCCCGCCGGAGATTCTCACGTCGTTGAACGGCATCGACGATGCCGGCCGCCTGGCCGACACGATCGCTGCGCACCTGCCCATCAAGATCGAGCAGAAGCAGGGCATCCTCGAGACCCTTCCGGTCTCGGAACGCCTGGAGAAACTGCTGGCGCAGATAGAGAACGAACTGGACATCCTGCAGGTCGAGAAGCGGATCCGCGGGCGCGTCAAGCGCCAGATGGAGAAGAGCCAGCGCGAGTACTACCTGAACGAACAGGTCAAGGCGATCCAGAAGGAACTCGGCGAAGGCGAGGAAGGCGCGGATTTCGAGGAACTCGAAAAGAAGATCAAGGCCGCGCGGATGCCGCTTGAGGCGCGCAAGAAGGCGGATGCCGAGTTCCGCAAGCTGCGGTTGATGTCGCCCATGTCCGCGGAAGCCACGGTGGTCAGGAACTACATCGACGTCCTGATCAATCTTCCGTGGAAGAAGAAGAGCAAGATCAACAACGATCTGCGCAATGCGGAAACAGTGCTCAACGAGGACCACTACGGCCTGGACAAGGTGAAGGAGCGTATCCTCGAATATCTCGCTGTCCAGCAGCGCGTCGACAAGGTCAAGGCCCCGATCCTGTGCCTGGTCGGCCCTCCGGGCGTCGGCAAGACCTCGCTCGGCCAGTCGATTGCTCGCGCTACCAACCGCAAGTTCATCCGGATGGCGCTTGGCGGCGTGCGGGACGAGGCTGAGATCCGTGGGCACCGCCGGACCTACATCGGCTCGATGCCGGGCAAGGTACTCCAGAACCTGGCCAAGGCGGGCGTGCGCAATCCGCTCTTCCTGCTGGACGAAGTCGACAAGATGGGGATGGACTTCCGCGGCGATCCGTCCAGCGCGCTGCTGGAGGTGCTCGACCCGGAACAGAACCACACCTTCGTGGACCACTACGTCGAGGTCGACTACGACCTCTCCGATGTGATGTTCGTCGCCACCGCCAATTCCCTGAACATCCCGCCCGCCTTGCTGGACCGGATGGAAGTCATCAGGCTGGCAGGCTATACCGAGGACGAGAAGGTTTCGATCGCGCTGCGCTACCTGCTGCAGAAGCAGATGAAGCACAACGGCCTGAAGCCGACCGAAATCAACGTCAACGAGGCTGCAGTCCGCGACATCGTTCGCTACTACACCCGGGAAGCGGGCGTGCGCTCGCTCGAGCGTGAGTTGTCCAAGATCTGCCGCAAGGTAGTCAAGACCCTGCTGCTCAAGAAGTCGGAGCGCAAGGTCCTGGTCACACCCAAGAACCTGGACAAGTACCTCGGCGTTCGACGGTTCAGCTTCGGCATTGCCGAGAAGGCCAACCAGGTCGGCCAGGTGACCGGTCTCGCGTGGACGGAAGTGGGTGGCGAACTCCTCACCATTGAAGCGGTGGCGGTTCCGGGTAAAGGCAAGACTACCTTCACCGGCAAGCTTGGCGACGTCATGCAGGAATCGATCAAGGCGGCCATCACGGTGGTTCGACGTCGTGCCCGGCGGCTGGGAATCTCACCGGACTTCTACGAGAAGCAGGACATTCACATCCACGTGCCCGAAGGCGGCACGCCCAAGGATGGTCCGAGCGCCGGCGTGGCCATGACCACGGCGCTGGTCTCGGTGCTGACGGAGACTCCGGTACGGGCCGATGTGGCGATGACAGGGGAAATCACGCTGAGAGGCGAGGTCCTGCCGATCGGCGGGCTGAAGGAAAAGCTCCTGGCGGCGCATCGCGGTGGCATCAAGATCGCGCTGATTCCCGAGGAGAACGTCAAGGACCTGGCCGAGATCCCGGACACCGTCAAGAACAAGCTCGAGATCATCCCCGTGAAGTGGATCGATCGAGTCCTGGAACTGGCGCTGGAGCGGATGCCCACGCCATTGCCGGAAGAAGAACCCAAGGCCTCGGATGGTCCGCCGCCGGTGTCCGGCAAGGGTGGCAAGTCGGGCGAGGTGGTCGCGCACTGAGGGACTCGGGATCGTTTTTTTGGACTGCGGCGGCGTACTTGCCGCCGCATCCTGCAGACCTCCATGGAGGCTCTGCTATACTAGCGGGCTGTTTCAAGCTTCGTTGAACCGGACTGAGGGGTGCTTAGCTCAGTTGGTAGAGCGGCGCCCTTACAAGGCGTAGGTCGGGAGTTCGAGCCTCTCAGCACCCACCAAGGTCCCGGACCCGACGATGGTGAAACAGGCCGCGAGACCGGCGCAATTTCCAGTCCCACGGCCGCGCTATAATGCGCCGCAGTTTGCAGTATCGGATCTGGAGTGGTAGTTCAGTTGGTTAGAATACCGGCCTGTCACGCCGGGGGTCGCGGGTTCGAGTCCCGTCCACTCCGCCAACACCCTAGGTTCTATGCGGTTCTCAGGGCGGCTTCCAGAGACACCCATCAAACAGACCACATTAGATCGGCATTAAAGTGCAATAGGGCACTCTCTTAACGCCTGCCCGGCCCCGTCGAGAGCCGTGGGTGACCCCGCCCCCGCTCCTGCGCCATTGCCAGGGCCAAGCCCGGCAACCTTCATCCCGCCGCCGCGCCGTCGCCATCAACACCCGCTCCGGCACCCGCTGAACCGACGATTACCAGCCAGGCACTGAGCACCGCACTCGGCTGGCAGGTAACCGGTCCGGTTGACGACGGGATGCCGCCGGACCGCGACAATTTGGCGCGGACGTTCCTGCTCCAATGTCCCGAACCCTTCCTCCAACGGGCCAGCTGGGCACAGGGAGGGGTAGAGTCAAGAGCCATCATGCTCGCAGCTTCCAGCCCCAGGCGGCCTGCTACCCCGTCGCCGTGACTGGCAGCCAGATGACGAACTCACTGCCCTTGTCCTTACCGGCGCTGCTTGCTTCAAGTCGGCCACCGTGCTCAGCGACGATCTCGCGGGCTAAATACAGGCCGATGCCAAGGCCCGTCGCAGACTTTACTTTGGCACGTTCACCGCGTGAGAACAGGTCGAAAAGGCGCTTGCCTTCATCACCGTCGAAGCCGATGCCCGAATCCACCACCGCGATTCGCAGCTGGTCTCCCTCAGCTTTGGCGTCCAAGAGTATCTTGGAGGAAGTAGGTGAGTAGGATGAGGCATTGGTGAGTAGATTCGTGATCGCCTGCACCAGTCGTCCTGCATCGGCTGCGACGAAGCAAGGCTCATCGGGAAGACGCACGTCAAGATGCTGCTGCCGTTGTCCGAGGACCGCCTGAGCGATTTCCACCGATGTGCTGACTACCGAAACGATATCTGTCGGCTGGAGATTCAGCGCAATTCCTTCACGATTCTTCTTGAGAACAGCGGTCAGGTCTTCAAGGAGCCTAGACGTGAGGTCGACTTGCCTGCTGATTGAGGCGCACGTCTCCTGTACTTTCGGATCCTTGGATACGGCCCCCAGGTAGATCGAACCCATTCGGATAGCGTGGACCGGGTTGCGAAGTTCATGGGAGAGAATTGCCAGGAATTCGTCCTTCTGCCGGTCGGTCTCCTGCAACTGGGTGGTCTGAATCTGCAGCTGCTCGTTCGCCTTCTGCAACTCCGCCGTGCGCTCCTGCACCCGGGCCTCAAGCATTGCATGCGCCTGCCTCAGTTCGGACTCAACGCGGGTCCGCTCCACTACTTCTTCTTCCAGCCGCTCGTTAGCCTGACGCAGTTGTTCGGTGCTCGGCAACGCGACAGCCTTCGGCACCAGCATCCATAGCAGGATGGCGGTTGGGACGGAAGCTGCGGCGGTGATTGCCTTCACCCCACCTTCGAACCAATAGTCGGGATTCCACAGGGTCCATAGCCCGATCAGGTGTGTGGCGCCACAGGAGACAATGAAGAGCCCGAACAGCAGGAACATCCAGTTGAACGGCAGGTCGGTACGGCGATTGATGAACGTAACCAGGCTGATGGGAATAGCGATGTACGCAAGTCCGATGAGCGTGTCGGAAACAATGTGCAAGCGCATCAGGGCGGGGTCCCAGAGGTAGCAATACCCATGAGGAAGCAGTCGCTCTGTCGAAGGCATGCGCGGGCCCAGAGCCGAGAGCGCTACCACTCCTAACGTGATCAAGAAGGCGGCTATTCCGTACTTCTGGCCCGTGGGCAATCTTCTGTGGGAGATCACGAAGGCTCCTGGCTCTTGAGCAAGGCGAGCAACCTTTCAATCTCCAGCGGCTTCACGAGATGCGCGTCGAAGCCGGCCGTCCGGGTACGCTGCAGGTCTTCGGGCTGTCCCCACCCCGTCAGGGCAATTATTCGGATACCTTCGCCCCAGGGTTCCTGCTTGAGCCTTCTCGCGGTCTCGAAGCCGTCCATCCCTGGCATCCCGAGGTCCAGGACAACGGTCTGCGGTTCAAAGGCGGCACCCACCTGCAGCGCGTCAGCACCACTGGTGGTGTGTCGAACCTCGTATCCGTAAATTGCAAGCAGTTTGGCGAGGAATACCACAGCGTCCTCGTTGTCATCAACGACGAGAATCCGCATCGCGGTTGGCTCGACCCCTGTCTGTCGGTCTATGCCCTCCTGCCAGGGCGGCGGTGAGGGGGGCGGAATTCTTGACTCGGGTATGGCGGTTTGAGGGGATTGCATCGAATGGATTCCTTTGCGAATCAATCGTCAGCGCATCAGACACGGGCGCACATCTGGTAATTTGAGGCCCCCAGCGCCCGAGCGTCAAGTCCGTTTCGCGCGTGGTCCTAGCTCCGCCAAGTAGCCGCGTTGGCTCCCAACTGCGCCGTCGCAACCGCTGGCAATCGAATCAGGCCGCCAGTTGCAGCCGGACATTTCCCTCCGTGCAAGGAGTCAGCGGGCAACAGTACGGGCACTTGATGACGACGTGAAACAGGCAAGCATCCGGCACCGCCTCGGTCTCTGGAACGTCAATTGCGGATGGTGACCAGTGCGTGCAGTGCAAGCACTGGGTGTCAATATGGAAAATGACGGGCGCAAAAACGTCTTGGCCAACCGGACACTGCCTGCAGCCTTTCGTCGCCGCTCTCCCCCCCCGGTCAGGAAAACCGGGCGATCAGCGGATACTCGTGGCAGCCTTCGAAGGATGCATTCAGAGACACTCCCGACACCGTGCGATGACGGCCCCACGCCATGGGTGCTGGCGCTCGGCGAACTGACCGAGCGCGTGGGGCTGTGGGGCGCAATCGTGCTCTGCACGCTGGTCTCCCAGCTTCTTTCCGTGCTCAGCGTCCTGATCATCTCGCTGGTCCTGATGCCGGAGTACCCCGAGAGGGCGCTGCTCATCGGTTTCCTGGTGCCGTTGCTCACGGCGCCGCCGATCTCGTTCGCCGTCTTCCGACTGGTGGAGGACCTCATCCGGACCCGCAAGGCACTGCGTCGGATCGCCAATTACGACGGCCTGACCCAGGCGCATACCCGAGGCTTCTTCATGAGCTTCATGACCGCTCCGTTGCCGCCCAGGATCGCGCGGTGCGGGCCCGAAAGCATCGTGTTGCTCGATATCGACGACTTCAAGCGGATCAACGACCGGCACGGTCACCTCTTCGGCGACAAGGTGTTGAAGGCGGTCAGTGATGCCTGCCGCACGCAATTGCGCAGCACGGACCTGTTTGCGCGATACGGTGGCGAGGAGTTCGTGATTCACCTGGCGGATGCCGGACCGGAGTCGGCACTGCGAGTGGCGGAGCGGATCCGCCTCGCGATCATCGATATGGAAATCCGCGACGGCGAAGGCCTCCGAGTCCCGGTAACCGCGAGCCTGGGCGTTGCGCACCGGCGCGACCGCGTCCGCGGCGCCGGCGCGGCGCTGCTCGAACAGGCGCTCGGGCTTGCGGACCAGGCGCTCTATGCCGCGAAGCGAAACGGCAAGAACCGGTCCGAGTTCGTCAGCTTCGCAGACTTACCTCACTGTCCGGCCTGAGGACAGCGGCACGACAGTCATCGGCGCCTCAGTCGGCCCAGCCTGCACATCCTGACAATTTTTATTCGGAACGCTGCTGAAAGGGCCGCAACACTTCCCTTGCGGCGCCGAGTATCGTAGCCTGCGCACATACCGCAAGTTTGCCTGCACCCCATGGCGGAGGATCTAGGATGGTGTCTCGGCGTAATCTTCTCAAGGGCACCGCAGGGCTGGGAAGCCTTGCGGCGCTTCCTGCTCTGTTCGGCCAAGGCAAGCCCTTGCGTATCGGAGTGGGACCCTTGCTCCCATCGCCATCCGATACGAAGAAGGCCTACACGCCGGTCTTCGCGCACCTTGCCCGCGAACTCGGGTCGTCCTTCGAACTGGTCGCAACCACCGACTGGGCGGGGATGGCCGTGGCCATGGGTTCCGGAAATCTGGATATCGCCTGGATGGGGCCGTGGGGCTATGTGCTGGCGAATGCGTCCACCGGATGCCAGGCAGTGGCGACGGCAAAGTATGACGGCAAGCCGATCTACCATGCCATCATCGTCGCACGCCCCGACATCCGGATCGCCAGGTTCCCTGAAGACAGTCGTGGCCGCTCGATGTCGTTTGCCGATGTCGGATCCACATCGGGCTGGCTGATCCCGACCTACTACTGCCGGGAAGTATGGAAGATCGATCCACGGACCTTCTGGAAGTACAGCGAGGGAGCCACCCATGCGGCCAACGAGATCGCTGTGGGTGCCGGCCATGTCGACATGGCCACCGATTTCGATCGCAATCGCAATGCGATGATCGAGTCCGGGCGCATCAAGGCCGACGACACCAAGATCGTCTGGACCTCCGACCCTCTGCCCAACGACGCGATCGCGCTTCCCAGGGAAGCGCCACAGTCGCTGAAGGATCAGGTGCAGCAGATTCTCACGGCGATAACACCGGATCAGGCCTTGACGCTCCTGCCCAACCACTACACTGGTTTCATCGCCAACTCCCACGCCGGCTACCAGTCCATCGTCGATGCGGGTGTTGCCGTCGGCAAGATACGGAAGTCCTGACCCGACAGGCGCAGCGGCACACTCTCGCCAGATGAGTCGCCTGCAGCAGGTCGTCGACATGCCGGCGACCGATGGATCGCGCTGGCGTCGCCGCGTCCGTCGCACCACGATCCTGGTCGCCGTCGTCGGCTTCTATTCGGTCTGTTGGGTCCTCGCCGGGGTCGACCTCGGACGGCTGGCCAGCGGCCTGCCCAAGCTCTGGCATTGGCTTGGCCAGGCGTGGCCACCGCGCCTGGACGAAGTGCCCTTGTTCATGATCCGGATGGCGGAGACCATCGCAATGGCGGCCATCGGTACCACC